>JAHJDP010000062.1 GCA_018831195.1 Candidatus Eisenbacteria bacterium
AAACTACAGACCCATCTGAGATCTTTGGCACGATCGCGATTAATCTTAATCCAGATAGTATAAATGCACTGTGGACGTTAACTGGCCCAAACAACTATGAAGAAGATGGCAATGTTGACACGCTTCTGTCAAATATGAAAATAGGTGATTACACAGTGACGTGGGGTGATATAACCGGTTGGGCTACTCCTTTAAGCGAGATGAAGTCTTTGGTTTCAGACTCAATGGTTACGTTTTCCGGGGATTATATAGAAAATTCTGGTGTGATTTTCATTGTCATTGATTCAGCCATAGATGAGTCGTATATGCCTTGGACACTCACTGGACCCAACAATTACAGCCTGGACGAAATCGGTGATATGACTTTGGGCGGTCTGGCATTTGGTGACTATACAATAACATGGCTACCAGTTTTGGGGTGGGTAGAGCCTGCAAGCGAGACGAAGACGCTTCTGCCAGATTCCACCTTAGTATTCATTGGAAACTATGTTGAGGATACCGGAGTGATTTTCATCGATCCCTCGCCCGATTACATCGAGGCACCGTGGAGCCTTGTTGGTCCTAACTGGTATCGAAACAGTAGCAATGGTGACACGACACTTGTTGATCTTGAGTATGGATACTATGCCATCATATGGGAAGAATTACCTGGCTGGATATCGCCCCCAAGCGAGAACAAGACGCTAGTTGCTGATTCATCCCTAACATTTAAAGGATTATACATCCAAAATATCGGGACAATAATAGTTGATTCCTCTCCAGATGATATCGATGCGCCTTGGAGTTTATCGGGTCCTCACGGATACCAAGAAGTCAGTAGCGGCGACCAAACATTTCACGAACTTGATACGGGTGAGTATACGATAACCTGGTTAGAAGTTGACGGATGGATTACACCCGATCAGGAATCAGAGACACTCGATCTTGTGGATACACTGGTGTTTTCTGGAAATTATATCGTCGATTCGGGCGCGGTTGTTGTCAACCCGCACCCCACTTGGTTAAATGCGCAATGGGTTTTAAACGGTCCCGATGATGGAGTCTGGAGTGGGGAAGGAGCAATGACTTTCCCGGATATGGTTTCCGGTGACTATATTATCTCGTGGGACGACATTGGCGGTTGGATTACCCCATTTAGGAATACAGAACTAACATTAATCGCTGGTGATACATTGACATTCGAAGGAATCTACATCGAAGAATATCCGGGCCCTAGTCCACCACCAATGATACAGGTGTCGGCAGGTAGCTTCATCATGGGTGATGGATATTCATACTGCGGTGAAGACGAACGCGAGGTGACGCTGACGCGCGATTTCTATTTAGGTCAGCATGAGGTGACAAACCAGGAGTACTTGGAAGCGCTCCAGTGGGCATATGACCATGGGCATGTAACGGTTGCGGACAGTTGGGTCTTGGACAACCTGGATTGGGGCAGTCTGCCCCTCCTGGTTATTGACGGTACCAATACCGAAATCCTGTTTGATGGTGCTGGGACATTTTATTTGCGTGAATCACAATCGTATGAGGCGCAGGATGCCTATCCTGAGGGATATGATCCATCCAATCACCCAGTAAAATTGGTAAGTTGGTATGGTGCGGCGCGATATTGCGACTGGCTGAATCTGCTTGAGGGACTTCCTCGGGCTTATGAGCACACAGGCGACTGGTCCTGCAATGGGGGAGATCCATACGGCGTGGAAGGCTACCGCCTCCCAACAGATGCGGAGTGGGAATTTGCGGCTCAGTTCGATGATGGGCGAATCTATCCATGGGGGAATGAGGACCCGGATTGCAGTCAAGCGAACTACATACTGGTTTGGCCCACAACCTGTGTTGGCTGGACTGCTCCGGTAGGGAGCTATCCGGATGCCCCGGGGGCTCTGGGCCTGTCCGATATGGCGGGAAATGTGCACGAGTGGTGCAATGACGGGCACGAGTGCATGCTGGGGACGAATCCGGAAGTAGATCCGCTAGGTCCGACCGGTAAGATTAATCGCGTCCACCGTGGTGGTAGTTGGAGTAAGACATACGGCATGCTGCAATGCGCAAATCGGTACGGTCGCATCGCTGATTCTGCCAGCAATGACCTCGGCTTCCGAATCGCCAGGACCGCGAGTGCGCCGTAAAGCCCGCGCTGAAAGGGGGCAGGCCCTGAGCAGTTCGGTTCTGTTCCGGTCCGGATGTTAATGAACGATGACTAGTTTCTGCGCATCCACCGGACCGGAATCATCGGACATTTTGAGGTAGTATACGCCACTGGGAAGATGTTCAATGTTAAATGAAGCCTGATTCAAATCGTTAGTAACCATCATTCTGCGTATAAGACGACCAGAGGGGCAAAACATTTCAATCATGCCATCTCTTGAGTTTGTTATCTCAAAATTAACTCGACCTGAACCCCATATTGGATTTGGCCAGCACCGAAGGGCCGAATCCTGCTGAGACATAACCATTTCATTTATTCCTGAGATATCAAAAATTAAGTCATCCGAGATTGGGCCATTATTTACTACTAAACCGGTGTGATTCGAGCCGTCTCTCCACGCAGTTCTAATTCGATAGGCGCACTGCATCCCGGGAGGAGATTCATCAGTATAACAGACACGGGCCGGGGGAAAACCGCACCCATCTTCCGGATACCAACATTTACCAATGTAAGTTCCTGCACCACCTCCCGCACCTTCTTCACAGTCCGGAATAAAGTCCCCAGGCCACCGATATACCCAATACTCGATCTGATCATAATCGATACCTGGGCCTTTCCACAATCCGCATGATATAATTGCAGAATTTCCATCAGAAACAACGCTGGGATTTAATGGAGCTGAAGGCACTGGCGTAGCATCTTGTCCATTCAATGGTATGCACGTTCCATAGCACGTTTGCATAGAAGGGTCGGTTTTAAGGCGGAAAGTATACTCTCTATCGTAAAATGCCGGAATTGGAACAGTATAGTGATCATTGTAAGCATACTGAGGGTCGTCAAGATTAATATACATTCTGTAATCATAAGGTCCCCAGCAGGTCGGCTTGTCATAGATGGCAAATCCCCAAAGATCTATGTCACCAACATCTAAAAGATCCCACTCTAGGATTACGGATTGATTGGCAGGGGTGCAGGTGAAATTGGCAATTGGATTGATTGGAGTCTCCATATCAACAGCCTCAAATGCATCCACAATTCCATTGGTTGCAGTATTGCAAAGATGATCATACATTTCGGAAGGCGTCATCGGGAAATCAGCCATATCTTGCACCATGGCCGCGACAGCTGCGACATGGGGGGCGGCCATTGAAGATGATTCGACGTAATAATACTCCCAGAAGGTCCAGTCTGTAGAATTGCATGCCCATAGGTTTGCTAGTGGCGCAAGAATATCTGCAGTGTCGACAGGATAAATGTGGTCTCCGTCCTGGTCTGATCCGCCAACTGAAAGAACAAGATCATCAGAACTCGATCGATCCCAGGATGCAGGGAAGGATTGAGCATAGTCCTCATAAATGCCACTATAATAATGACGACTTGGTGTGAAAAGAGGTATTTGGGCGCCCTGGACGAGTTGGGTGACGGCGGCCTTGAGATCCACAATTGAAGGGTAGTCGTTGGGATCTTCCCCAAGAGGGATTCCCGTGCCAACGCAATTAACAGCTACATCGCCTGCGGATAAACTAAGAGATGCTCTATAAAATGCTGATGTGATGGCTTCGATGCCTCCGCCTAATTCGATATTAATAGTGTAAAATTTCGCATCCGGCGCCGCACCGACCATTCCTATGCCATTATCGCTCGCGACGGCTATGGAAGTCACAATTGTCCCGTGATCACTTTGTGGATCACCGGTTTCTCCGCCATCAAAATTGTCCGCTAAATCTGGATGATCAATATGAACTGCCCTATCGATAATACCGATTCTCTGACCTGATCCTCTCGTAAGACACCAGGCGCGATTTGCACGAATCCCGTACGTGACGGAATCCTCAGGAGACATTAAATTCCATTGGTCGTCGTAATGCGGGTCACCGATTTCACCGTCACACACAAGAAACTCTTCCTCAGACAGAGTCACGCTGGCATCGATAATGGCGGGAAGGCGTGATAGAACCTGGGCGACTGCCTGTTCACAAAGGGCTGGGTCAAGATCGATTACGTAGCTACGAAAAAGTGAGCTATCAGGCATGATATCCCCATTGTCGGTGGAGATAGGTACAGGAATATCGCTTTCCCAAAATAGTGTCTTTCTAATTTTATAAACGCCAAGTTGTGCGAGTCTGGCCATTAAATCGTCATCTGATCCGGAAAGTTCTGGTAAAGTGCGATATTGCGCGCCTGGTGTATACTTCAGATGGCCAGGCCGCACATGAATGGAAACGCGCCCTTGAATAATTGCGGCGGCTGGCAATATTCCAGTCGAATCGTAAACAATCTCTAGATTCCGCTCTGTATCTTGGCTGCCAGAGCAATTAATACGAAGAACTGCGGCCTTTGGCGATGTATGTTTAGGAAAATCAAAGTTCCACAATGTCGTATATGTCTCAGAGTGAATTATACTAGTTGGTGAATACTCTTCACCATCAATGATAAGAGCCATGTTCTCAACGTGGCTATCGCCATTGCTGTTGCATACGAAACTCCAGCAACCAACCATAGTATCAATGACCTCTGGGAAAATGGTGAATGCTTCGGTTGGCGGATTGTCTCCTTCGCCTCCATCCTCACCTCCATCTAATCCGCCAGGACAGGGATTGCTACCGACAACGCCAAAGCCCATCACGCCATAATCTGTTATCTCATCTGATAGTGGCGAGGCGGAGCAATCAACGAAGGTGCCGCCATGAGTCGGATGCTCCGTGAGAGGAATCGTCTCATTCGAATAGGCATAGGTCAGAAACCAATACACCGGAACCAGTTCTCCACCCAGGCAATCCGGCGCCCAACTCACTGCTGTTCCCTCACCGGGATCAGGCCAGTTAGCCGTGGCGACTTCTAAGGGAGATCCAATAATGTCACATGGCCCCCAGCTGCCCATCGCCAAGTCCTCCGGATCATATTGTCCGAGCCCAAAAGTGATCGTGTTGAGTCGATCAGATACATCATCGGGAAAGGCGGCGATCACAAACCATTTCTGGGGAGTGCCATCGGCGGCTGCGGTTGGATTGAGTTGGCTGCAATCTCCTGGGAGGGTCATATCCCCGCATGAGGCTGAGTAGACCAGCTGGGGGTCATGGTGAACGACAAGAACCCCGCCTTCATTAATCCCAGCAAATGAGCTTGATACAAATGCACAAAGGACAAGCAGAACTATTACCAGTCTCATTTC
>JAHJDP010000063.1 GCA_018831195.1 Candidatus Eisenbacteria bacterium
ATTCCGGCAGGTGAGATCGAGCGGTTCGTTGTCGAGCGGATTAAGGGCATCGGAGCCGATCCGAAGCTCCAGGAAAAGGTGTTGGAAACGATCCGGGCAAATGTGAAGGGGCAGCTCGATGAACTCGACTGCGAGCGGCGGACAATCTCCAAGGACCTGAAGCGGTGGTCCGCCAGGGTCAAACGGCTTGTGGGATCGTCCTCTAAGGGTCGAGATCGGAAATCGGGGGCCGCCGCGCTTGTCGATCTCCAGGGACGCATCGAGTCCGCTGAGGGGCGACTCGGTGAGATCAATAAGCGAAAGGCCGAGCTGGAGAGTAGCCGGGTTGACGAGAAAGAACTGAATATTGCCATGGAGAATTTCGTACCGATATGGGACACCCTCTCACCACGGGAGCAAGCCCGTGCCATCCAGCTTCTTGTGGAACGCGTGGTTTATGACGGCGATATGCTCTCCATTACATTTCGACCGTCTGGGATTAAGGCATTGATCGAGGAGGGATGACGGTGATTCGTGCAGGCGGCCCGACCCTGGAGTTCAAGGTCCATTTCAGCAATGGGGACAAGGGACGTCGACGGTTGAAGAGAGGAGCCAGACCGACACCGCCATCTGTTAAACCAGGCCGGGTCCCGCGAATATCCCGCCTCATGGCCCTGGCGATCCGCTACGACGATCTAATTCGCCAAGGAATTGTAAAGGACTACGCTGATCTGGCCAGGTTAGGTGGTGTGAGCCGAGCGAGGATTAGCCAGATCATGGATTTGTTGAACCTGGCTTCGGAACTCCAGGAGGCGATCCTTTTCCTGCCTCGCACCACCAAAGGGTGCGATTCGATCCGGGAGAGAAATGTTCGTCCCATAGCCGCCATACCCCTTTGGTCTCGCCATCGCGAGATGTGGGAGAAACTGACCGCCGAGCGGATGATCTGATGACCCCGCTCAAGGTAATCTGCCGCGCCTGTATCTCACATTTCCAGCAATCCTCAAGTCTCTGGATCCCGTACATTTTTTCCTAGCGTTGCTTGGATCGGGAAGGAAGACGGAATATGAGATGTGGACCGTTATGCCGATCTCGACATAAGGACGGGATGAACCCCATATGGGTCGTTGTTGACGCCAAAGCCGAGAGCGAGCTGGGAGACATACTTTGAGTCGTCTCTGCGCAGTTTGGAGCTGCAATTCAAGGGTGGCCTGATGATGGACGACAATCCGGCGCTGTTCACCGACCCCAAGGAAGCCGAGCTAGAAGCCACCGGGCGACTGATGGCCATGAGGGCTGCAAAGGCCATTGCCAAAATGGAGCTGGGGCCAGGCTGCAGGATGTCACCCGAATCGAGCTGCCAGGGGCAGATGGGAAGGTGGTCTTCGAGTCAGAGTTGCCGCAAATCGATCAGTAAACCTCTGAGTACCTGAGCAAGCGCACGTTTAACAAACTCAGCGATGCTATTTCTGAATTTCTCCTTTCCTATTCCGAAACGCGGTTGTTGTATCGGCCCCACCCGAGGGGCTAGTGTGGTGGACACCGAGTCATTAGAGACAACCAGAATATTTATGTGATGAGGATCCTTCTATGGAGATCGAAGCTCTTCGACAGTCTTTTCGTCCACGCAACGTGAAGTTGTTGATGATCGGAGAATCTGCGCCTGCAAGCGGCAGATTCTTCTACAAAACCTCCAACATGACATCCACCACCGCGCGTGTTTTTGAGAGCGTCTATGACATGAAGTTTTCCTCGATGGATGCCTTCCTCCGTTTCTTTATGGTTAAGGGTTGTTACCTGGACGATTTGAGTCTTATCCCGGTTAATAAAATGCCACGGCGTGAGCGTGAGAAGACGCTGAGGGAGGGCATTCCCCGCTTGGCAGGCCGGATCGAGAATGTAAAACCAACTGTGATCGTTATTGCATTGAAGAAGATCGAGAAGCACGTGCGCGAGGCAATCGCACTTACCGGCCTGACGGTGCCGGTCTATGTGCTGCCATTTCCCGGGCAAGGCCATCAGCGGGTTTTTCAGATGGACTATCCGAGATCCTGCATCGTCATCTACGATAGCTGACTCAGCACGATTTGCACCTAACGTCTACTCTTCCTTGATGTTAGGGGGTCGCCTATTCCGGCATCGCTATTGGCGTACTCATAACGTGTTGCTAGACTAGATGCTAGGTCAAAATTCAAGAGCTTATGGGGTCGGCCATCTGGAGCCTGGGAGGGGGTCTCGAAATCGGGTCATCAGACACCCCCCAAGGGCCCATTTTGCGGCATCGGCTTTGGCGTAAAGGGCATTTTTGCGGCATCCCCCTTTTCGTAACTGCCCTTTTTGCGGCATGCCCCTCCGCGAAAGGGGCGATTTTGCGGCATCGAAATCGCATAAATCCGGCCCAACGGCAAGGATGCGGCAGGAGCCGAAATCCGCTAACTCTTTATTTTACAGATCACTGCCGCTGTTGGGGTGTATCCGGAGGGGCAGTGAAATGAAAAAAACAGGCGAAATCCTGCCCCTTAAATGCCCCTATGGAGTCCCGAAGCCCTGAATTCTGCCCCCAAACCGCCCCCTTGCTCCCCGGAACCGCCAAATCGGCCTCCGAGCTGCCCCTCGCGGCCCAGAATCGGCCCCGGCTGCCCCTAAAATGGCTCTGAATGAACGTCCTCCTTCGATGGAATAGCGACGTGCTTGTACATTTGCGATAATGTGAAAGCCACTTGATTGTGCAAGGTGCATTACCGCGAGTCGTTCTGAAACGCCCACCATTCCATCGTTTCTCGTTCGTTGCGAACTCACGCCATCTCAAAGCGAAGCAAGCTCTTTGTAGATTGCCGAGCGCTTCAATTATTGTTATAGCAAGCTAAGCTATGAACGAATCACTTGCAGTGTGGTCAGATTGTATAATTGCATTTACGTCATGCCCCGCCATCAATTGAATAAATCAACCCTTTGCGGATCTTCACAATGAGCTGTACCAGCCGGTTCAGGGGTGATACCATCCGTTCGAGGTCGAGATACCTTACCTTGAGTGGACGTAACGGACTCATAGCAGAACTCAATATTAGTTGCGGGCGACAATGAAACCAGGCAGTTTATCTGTTTCTTAAGTGCAGTAAAATATACGTTAGACGGATTAGAGAGTAAACGACTTTGAATGCCGGAGAATTCAAAAACTGGATGCAGCGAGCATTTCTCATGACTGAGGGCGCTTTGGCAACCGAGCTAGCTACTGAAATCCAAGTAGGCATGACTGAAGACTACATTCGCGGGTCGCTTCTTCGTGGACTCATCCTTGCCAATCCATCTGGAGCCGATCGCGTTGTCCGAGAGTTGTCCGTTGACTGGAACAATAATAGCTGTCGATACAATGCCGACCACATCCCAGGGGCGGGCCGCCCAATTCAGCACGATATTGGAATCCGACCGGGCAATGGCGATCAGGGACTTGTTTGTGAGATTAAATGGCTGAGCCAAGCAAATGCATCTCATGTCGCATTAGATTTGTGGAAATTGGCGCTGTCACGGACTATTTCTCCTGAAGGTGACGCTTTGAGGACTTACCTACTTGTTGGCGGAGAATCGTCAGTCCTCGCCAAGGTTCTTCGTGCCCTGCGAGAACATAAACTCAACCTCCGTTGGTCTCCTTCGGGATCAAAGTATAATGTTCCGAACCCTACAATATTACCAATTGAACAATCCCTCGCCGAAAGCCTTAGCCTTAATTCATGGCTTAGTCTTGTGTCCTGGGGATCAAATCCAAGGCATGTTCGGCAGGCTCCCGAAACCTGGGCATCTTTGCGTGCCTCAGTCCGCGCCCGGTGGTTTAGGACCATTCCTGTAGCAGGTGGTACGCTTGGCTGGAGACTAATTCTCTGGGAGTTGGACCATAGAAGCGTTGGCCAGAATAATACAATTGACTGGGACAATATTTATCAGAATAGAGTCACACGCAATTGCTGATTCTCGCCTTAGCTTAGGTGTCAAAAGTACCGTCTAGACCTCGTCTGGATTCCTCTATCAATGAGAGATATTAACATTCTAAGGGAAAACAATGGGACCGACTGCAACCGCATCTCCGTGAAGTCATCGGTCTCGCGTTTCATAGTCCTGGCACCGACGAGGGAGATGAGATAGGGTCATTGCGGGTTGGGCGGGTCGCGCCAAAACCCCTCGTAGGTTAACGGACGTTAAATGCAATGCGCAGGAGGATGCTTGAGCAATCAGGATCCGGCTTGGCCGGTGGCATTGGATGCCTACAACTCGATGGCGAAGGCATACGCGGCGGCGATCGAGGAGAATCCTCGCAGCATCTATTACGAGCGTCCTGCCATGTTGGGATTGCTACCGGATGTATCCGGCCGATGAGTCTTGGATGCGGGGTGTGGCCCGGGAGTGCTAATGGAGTGGCTTCTCGCTCAGGGAGCAGACGTTGTCGGGATCGATGTGAGTCCGAACATGCTCGAAGTGGCACAGCAGCGTATCGGCGACACGGCCGTCCTGCAGTTGGCCGATCTCGAGCAGCCAATGCCCTTTCTGGCGGATTCGTCGTTTCACGTAATCCTCAGCTCAGGCACACTGGGGTACGTCCGCGACTGGTTGGCTCTGTTTCGGGAGTTCTCTCGAGTACTGAGGCCGGGGGGATGCGTGGTCTTCTCTGTCGGTCACCCATGCTCGGAGTATACACTCAATGAGACGGATGACTACTTCTCGACAGAGTTGCGTGAATATACTTGGCGTGGACTTGGCGATCCGATTGTTGTGCCATGCTACCGGCGGCCATTCTCGAACATCCTAGACCCGATAGTCCGTGCGGGTTTCTTCATCGAGCGGATGGTTGAGCCAGTGCCGACCAAGCAGTTCGCGGAGGTCAAGCCGGAGGAGTACGCACAGCTGATGAGGCGGCCTCGGGTGCTGTGCATGCGGGTACGGAAGTCAGCGAATGGCGCCCTATGAACACTCCCAGCGCCACCAGTAACAATCGCGGGGGGTGATTGAGTTGGTCTTACTTGGGCTGGTTATGTGGTGACAGGTTACACAAGAAAAGAAAATCGGTTACTGGGTGATGGTGCAACGATTTGTTAAATAGGTTTTCCTACAGACTCATTAGCTTTACGAGAATGTGAATCATGAATCCTGCGAAACCAAAGGTGCAACATTATGTTCCGCGATTGATATTAAAACGATTTGCCGAAGAGAATGAACAGGTTTGGGTTTTTGATAAGAAGCGATCGTCCGTTTTTAAAACAAACATAAGTAAAATCGCGGCAGAGAAATATTTTTACGATTTTGAATATGAAGGATATGACCTATCTTTAGAATCCACGTTCGAGAATCTAGAAAGCGGGGCTTCTGAGGTCATTGACCACATTACCCTTGAGAATAGCCTTGCGTCATTATCGGATGAAGAGAGAATATTATTTTCTAAATTTCTTGCCCTTCAGCTAGTGAGAACACGTCAATGGCGTAATATGTGGGAGCAAGCAAGAGAAGACTTACTTGTTGCGATTCGCAAAATGGGCTTTAAGCCAGAGCAAATCGAGGGCTATAAAGAACAGTCTAACGAGGACCCCAAACTTGCGCATATGCGGTCCATTCACAAATCCTTTGAGTATACTCCATATTTCCTCAATAAGTTCTGGGTACTGTTTACAGCACCAGAAAAACGACCTTTTTGGATTTCTGACAATCCCTTGACATTACAAAACATGCACGATTTCGGATACTTCGGAAATTTGGGCTTGGCAGTCAAAGGAATTGAAATCTACTTTCCTATTTCAAAATGCCACACACTTGGTTTGTTGTGCCCTAGTCACCTTGAGATGTTTAAAAAAACATACAAAGACTACATATCGCTTTCAAACGCAAGCCCCCAAATGGCCGCAGAGGCAGTCGACAAGCCACTTCTATTGGAACAAATCAGGGCTGCGGTTGAAGATAGACGAGCAATTCCATACAATTTTGAAAATGTGATAAACCACAACTCACTGCAGGTGATGTTTTCTACAAGGTTCATTTTCTCAAGCAATAATGATTTCTCACTAGCCGAGGAGATGATAAACGCTCACCCGGAGTACCGAGAAGGGCCAAAGATGGAAGTAAGGTAGCGGATTGGTGGAAGCGTCATTATAAAATGGCACGAAGGCTAACGGCCTTATCTGGACTCCTCCGTCAATTGAAAAATAAAGTTCTCCTCTGGAAGGCGGAGGGACTGACTGCATCCTTATCTTCGGCCTCTGAGATGGAGCCCATAGACTCCGGGCCATGATGGAATCCGGGTACGGGGGGCAATTGAACCTGATGATCGCTCTTGCGGCGTCCCCCGCTTGGCGTGATAATAGTTTCGCGATGAGAGAGTTGGCGAGAACCGCGCCAAGAGCCCTCGCAGGTTGAAAGAACGATTGGTTGATTAATGATGAAAAAACCAAAAGTCTCCCTGGAAGCGCCTATTATGTTTTAGTGAGTAGAGCGATATTATCTGTACAATATAAGAGGTGTTTATGTGGTTGAATAATCCATGGGTAGTAGGAATTGGTGGCGGCATCCTCAGCGGGATTTTAGTCACCATTGTTAGTCGGACTATTCTGTCACGACGAGATAGACGAGAATATTATCAGAAATTACTCTCCGCAAATCGAGAGGTCATTTACGCCATCCGTCCGGGCATTTCTGAGGGTTGTATTCCAGATAAACACGTCGTGGAATCTCTTCTTAGCGCGACAGCACGGAAATATTCTATAGAACGAAAAGACTTATACGATCCAGGCCAAATTAGTGAGGAGTTAATGAAGGAGGTTATGGATTCTAGCTTCATATCTGCCAGCACCAAACAGCAATACTGTGAGCAGCTGGAATCGCTCACGACAGAAGAAACGCATGTCGTAGAGGGTTCAATTCCTGAAACTGACCAACGCCCGAAGCATAGATCCGAGCTAGAAGAGTATAGATCTAGAATGGTAACCATGATGAGTGTAATGCTCGGTTTAATGACTACCATTATGACAATATTATTATTATTCCAAAATCAACTCCGAGAAGATGCAATAAGTTCCACATCTGAGACATTTAAAATATTCCTACCAATGGTGGCCGCAATCATAACTGCTTTGTCGGCGACCATGGTAACATTTTTAGGAAAAGAGATGCGTCGTGCTTCAGACAAGAAACAGAAGACGAAGGAAGTCAAAGATAATAAGAACACCGATAGCAAAAAAGACACAACCTAACGACCTCGTCTGGATTCCTTCGTCAATGAGAAAAATACTTGTCCCCATAAGAAGCGGTGGGACTGATTGCAGCCGTAACTCTACGCAGCCATCGCTCCCGCATTTCATGGCACTGGCGCTCGAGGGGGAGATGAGATAGGGTCATTGCGGGTTGGCGAGGGCGGGCCCGGACCGGCCCGCAGTATAATGCGACGCAAGGTACCCGAAGGGACTGTCTTGGTGGAAGATTGTAATTGGCTATATAGTGCAATATCTCAATCATGCGCCGCAATCGTTGGGATATTCGGGGCATTTATATTAACAAAAATAGTGGGTGCACAAGCCTCTTTTTCAGGGCGAAAAGACAGACTTGTTGAATTCCAGCTAAGAACAAAGAGGTTGCTGGATGAAGCCCGAAACTGTTACTTCAGCTGGTATAATGATCGCCGTTGGGAGATGGCTTATGATACCCTAGAAAGTACTTTGGAACGCGAAAAGGAATTCAAGCCATCAGAAATATATTACTTTGAGTTCAACTATTCTCCATTCCAACCAAAGGACGATGTCCTTAAAGCTATCGAGAGGACAATTGCCCGGGAAAAAGCCCGCCGGAAAGCAGATGCTCGGCGCAGTCCGCTTGAATCATCTATACGTGAGCAAGCTGCCCTTGGAAGACTAATACGACCCAAGCAAGATACCAGTATTAGTGCATCGGTAGAAAGTGAGCGCGAAAAAATCGACCTATTGGAGATTAAGATAAGGGATCATTGCCGAGCGCTGGAATTCTTTATACGCGAAAGCCGGCGTAATCCGGAAGCTTCTCGCCTGGTCACCGGATCAGCATTTGGGGCAATTATTTTATTTTTTGTAGGCGTTATATGGCCCCTTAGCTTTTTGCCGATAAGACAGGATGAGAGCGTGTCGCTTTCGATTTATGCATTCTTCCCAACCCTGCTCTCCCTCAAGGGTGTCATTCTATCAGCAGTTTCGATGATATTTGTGGTGGGCTTTGCTTTGTTTGTACGAATTAACAACAGTCTTCGGTTGCAAGAAAAGAGCTTAGCAGACATTGGAAAATATGATCAGGTTGAATCCTATTCTGAATATTTTAGAATTAAAAAGGATAACATTGCATGGTGGTCAGAAAGGGAGAAGGCCGAGGAATAGTGGATATGCTGGCGAATGGAGATTTGATCGGGTGACTCTAAGCCCTATCGATAATGTTATAATGGTGTACCTAACGAACTTATCCGTCAAAAAGAAAGATATACATTCCCAAGGAAGGCGGTGGGACTGACTGCCCCCGTGTCTCTGCGCAGCTGTCGGTCCCGCATTTCATGGCGCTGGCGCTCAAGGGGGGGATGCGATAGGATCATTCCGGGTTGGCCGGGGCAGCGCCAGTCCGGCCCGCGATAAAGCCGGAGGTCGGCCTTCAGCCCTAACGTGACACCCTGGCAACAAATCGAAGCTGGAGCACCAAAGAATGGCCCTGAAAAAATCCGAACTCTACTCCTCCCTCTGGTCAAGCTGCGACGAACTGCGTGGCGGTATGGACGCCAGCCAGTACAAAGACTACGTCCTCGTCCTGCTCTTCATCAAATACGTCAGCGACAAGTACGCCGGTCAGCCATTCGCACCGATCACGATCCCGCCCGGCGCAAGCTTCAAGAAGATGGTCGCCCTTAAGGGCAAGAGCGATATCGGCGACCAGATCAACAAAAAGATCATCGCCCCCCTGGCCAACGCCAACAAGCTCTCCGATTTCCCCGATTTCAACGACGCGGCCAAGCTCGGCAGCGGCAAGGAAATGGTGGACCGGCTCACCAACCTGATCGCCATCTTCGAGAACCCGGCGCTCGACTTCTCCAAGAACCGGGCCGACGACGATGACATCCTGGGCGACGCCTACGAATACCTGATGCGGCACTTCGCCACCGAGAGTGGCAAGAGCAAGGGGCAGTTCTACACACCCGCCGAGGTCAGCCGGATCATGGCGCAAATCAGCGGCATCCGAACCACGAAGACCAGTGCCGCCACCACCGTCTACGACCCCACCTGCGGCTCCGGTTCGCTGCTCCTGAAGGTCGGCACCGAGGCTGGCACTCCCGTCACCCTTTACGGGCAGGAGAAGGACGCCGCCACCAGCGGCCTCGCGCGGATGAACATGATCCTGCACAACAATCCGACCGCGCTGATCGTGCAGGGCAACACGCTGGCCGATCCAAAATTCAAGGACGGCGACACCCTCAAGACCTTCAACTATGTCGTCGCCAATCCGCCCTTTTCCGACAAGCGCTGGAGCACCGGACTCGATCCGCTGAACGACCCCTTCGAGCGCTTCAAAGCCTTCGGTGTGCCGCCGTCAAAGCAGGGCGATTATGCCTACCTGTTGCACATTGTCCGCTCGCTGAAGAGCACCGGCAAAGGAGCGTGCATCCTGCCGCACGGCGTGCTGTTCCGCGGCAACGCCGAGGCCGACATCCGCCGCGCCCTCGTGCGCAAAGGCTACATCAAGGGGATCATCGGTCTGCCCGCCAATCTCTTCTACGGGACCGGCATCCCCGCCTGCATCGTCGTCATCGACAAGGAGGACGCCCAGGCCCGCAAGGGCGTCTTCATGATCGACGCCAGCGGCGGTTTTATGAAGGACGGCCCCAAGAATCGCCTGCGCAGCAGGGACATTCACAAAATCGTGGACGTCTTTAACAAACGACTCGACGTCCCGAAATACGCGCGCATGGTTCCCTTCGCGGAGATCGAGCAGAACGAGTTTAACCTCAACCTGCCGCGCTATATCGACAGCCAGACGCCCGAGGATGTGCAGGACATCGCGGGCCACTTGCAGGGCGGCATCCCCGCGGCCGATATCGATGCGCTCCAGCGCTACTGGGACGTCTGCCCAAAGCTCCGGCACTCGCTGTTCAAGAAAGACCGCCCAGGCTACTTCGTTCTCACCGTGGAGAAATCGTCCATCAAATCGGCCATCTACGAGCATCCGGAGTTCGCGGCCTTCATCGCCGGTATGAACGCCCATTTCACTGCCTGGCGCAAGAAGACAGCCGCGAAGCTGAAAGCCTTGAAGGCCGGATGCCATCCCAAGGAGGTCATCGCGGCGCTGGCCGAGGGCTTGCTCGCCCACTACGCCGGCAAGCCGCTTATCGATCCCTACGACATCTATCAGCACCTGATGGATTACTGGGCGGATACCATGCAGGACGACGGATATCTTATCGCCGCCGACGGATGGAAGGCCGAGACCACCCGGATCATCGAAAAGGACAAGAAGGGCAGGGAGAAGGATAAGGGCTGGACCTGTGACCTCGTACCCAAATCCCTCATCGTCGCTCGCTATTTTGTTAAAGATCAAACGGATGTCGATCGGCTCGCCGCCGAGTTGGAGGGCGTCACCGCCCGACTCACCGAGATGGAGGAGGAGCATGGTGGCGAGGACGGTGCCTTGGCCGAACTCGATAAGGTGAACAAAGCCAACGTCGCGAGCAGGCTGAAGGAATTTAAGGGCGACAAGGAGGCGAGGGAAGAAGCGGCCGTACTGAACAAGTGGCTGAAATTGAACAGTAAAGAGGCCGAGCTTAAGAAGCAGCTCAAGGAAGCTGAGGCGGCGCTTGATACAAAAGCCTATGCCCACTATCCAAAGTTGAGCGAGGCCGAGATCAAGACGCTGGTGGTGGACGGCAAGTGGCTCGCGACGCTGGATGCCGCCATCAACGGCGAGATGGATCGTATAAGCCAGCAACTCACCCAGCGCGTGAAGGAACTCGCCGAACGCTACGAAACCCCGATGCCACAGATGGTCAGCCGTGTAGCCAAGCTGGAAGCCAAGGTGAACCGTCATCTAGAGCGGATGGGTTTCTCATGGAAGTGAAGCCCGGCTACAAGCAAACCGAGGTGGGTGTGATTCCGGAGGATTGGGGAGTTATTAGCGCATTCGATGCATGCTCGAAGATTCAGGACGGCACTCACTTCTCGCCTCGGATCGGTGGAAGTGGATACCTCTATGTTACATCCAAGAACATTCGCTTCGGTCACCTAGATATGTCTACTGCCAGCTGGATTGACGCAGCTCAGCATCAGGCTATTTACCGGCGTTGTGATGTGAAGAAAGGTGATCTTCTCCTAACAAAGGATGGAGCAAACACGGGAAACGCCGCACTAAACAACCTTGATGAGGAGTTTAGCCTACTTTCGAGCGTCGCGTTCTTGAGATTCAATCCAAGTAAGCATTGCGCGGGGTATTTTCTGCAACAGGTACTGACGTCGCAGGGCCAGCGCCAAATTCAGGATGCAATGGCGGGCAACGCCATTACTCGTCTAACCCTTGAGAAGATCAACAAACTCCGCTTCCCGACCCCGCCTACCAAACCCGAACAAGAAGCCATCGCCGAGGCGTTGAGCGATGCGGATGCCCTCATTGAATCAATGGAGCAACTCCTCGCCAAGAAGCGCCACCTCAAACAAGGCGCCATGCAGGAATTGCTCACCGGCAAGAAGCGCCTGCCGGGCTTCAGCGGGGAGTGGGAGGTGAAGCGGCTCGACGAACTCGGTCGATGGACAGGTGGCATGACCCCGTCAATGCGAAACCCAGCTTTTTGGCAGGCCGGAACTGTGCCCTGGATTTCGTCCGGGGATGTTAAATCGGCCAGGTTAATTGGGACGGCATCCGCCATCTCAGAATACGCGGTCAAGCAAAGAACCACGACCATGCTTCCAACGGGATCTATCATTGTAGTCACCCGAAGCGGCATTCTCCGAAAGTTTCTCCCTGTTGCGATGAACATGATCCCAATGGCGATCAACCAGGACATTAAGGCGCTTTTGCCGAATTGCCATGTCCTGCCGGATTACGTGCTGCATTCGCTAGCCTACAATGGAGATCGCATCCTCGCTCGGTGCCTGAAGTCTGGCACTACTGTGGAGAGTGTCGAGTTTCCCTGGCTTAAGGCGTTCACAATTCCAATCCCTCCTCTACCGGAACAAACCGCCATCGCCGCCATTCTCTCCGACATGGACACAGAGATCACCACATTGGAAGCCAAGCTCTACAAGACTCGGCAGATCAAGCAGGGCATGATGCAGGAACTGCTGACCGGGAGGATCCGTCTCGCATGAGCACTGTCGGCCAACCAGAACGGGCTACGCAAAACAGGGTCATCTCCCTGTTCCGCGACGAGCTGGGTTACCGCTACCTCGGCGACTGGACCGACCGCGACGGCAACAGCAACATCGAGGAAGAACTGCTCACGGCATGGCTGACAAAGAGCGGTTACAAACCAGCGCAGATCAGTGTCGCCTTGCATAAGCTCCGCACCGAGGCGGACAACCACAGCCGCACGCTCTACGGCAATAACCAATCCGTCTACAACCTGCTGCGCTACGGCGTCCCGGTAAAGATTGAGGCGGGCAAGGTGACGGAAACCGTCCATCTCATCAACTGGCGGAAGCCGGAGCAAAACGACTTTGTCATCGCCGAGGAGGTGACGCTCAAGGGGAACCAGGAGCGGCGTCCCGACATCGTGCTCTATGTGAACGGCATCGCCGTCAGCGTGCTGGAGTTGAAGAACAGCCGCGTGAGCATCGGAGACGGCATCCGTCAGAATCTTTCGAACCAGCAGCCTGAGTTTAACGCTTGGTTCTTCAGCACGGTGCAGTTCATCTTCGCAGGCAACGATTCCGAAGGTTTGAAGTACGGCACCATCGGCACACCGGAGAAGTATTTCCTGAAGTGGAAGGAAGACGAGCAGGACGACAGCCGCTTCAAGCTGGACAAATACCTGCTCAGGATGTGTCGCAAGGACCGGCTGATCGAGCTGATCCACGACTTCGTCCTTTTCGACGGCGGGGTGAAGAAGCTGCCGCGCGCGCACCAGTATTTCGGCGTCAAGGCCGCGCAGGCGGTGGTGCGCAAGAAGAAGGGCGGCATCATCTGGCACACGCAGGGGAGCGGCAAGAGCATCGTGATGGTGATGCTCGCGAAGTGGATCCTGGAAAACAATCCTAATGCCCGCGTCGCCATCATCACCGACCGCGATGAACTCGACAAACAGATCGAAAGGGTCTTCAAAGAGACTGGGGAGGCGATCAAGCGCACCCGAAGCGGCAGGGGGCTGATGAAGCTGCTCGGGCAGGCCGCGCCGCGCCTGCTCTGCTCTCTGGTCCACAAATTCGGGCGCCAGGGCGTGGACGATTTCGACGATTTCATCAAGGATCTGGAAGCGCAACCAAGTCCGACGGTGGGTGAGGTTTTTGTTTTCGTGGATGAGTGCCACCGCACGCAGAGCGGCAA
Source organism: Candidatus Eisenbacteria bacterium (assembly GCA_018831195.1). Classification (NCBI taxonomy): domain Bacteria; phylum Candidatus Eiseniibacteriota; species Candidatus Eiseniibacteriota bacterium. The sequence goes on from JAHJDP010000063.1 coordinate 13,486, forward strand.
GCTGCACCGGGTGATGAAGGCGATGATGCCGAATGCGGTCTTCATCGGCTTCACCGGCACGCCATTGCTCATGAAGGATAAAGCGACCAGCCAGGAGGTTTTTGGGAAATATATTCATACGTATAAGTTCAGCGAAGGGGTGGAAGACGGAGTCGTGCTGGATCTCGTCTATGAGGCGCGGGATATCGATCAGCGCCTCGGCTCTGAAGAGAAAATCGATGCCTGGTTCGATGCCAAGACGCGGGG
>JAHJDP010000064.1 GCA_018831195.1 Candidatus Eisenbacteria bacterium
AAAGGATGCATTAGAACATAATATTCATTTAGGATTAAACAATGGAGGTTCAATAATTGCACAAGTTTACTTAGGGCCTGACGTTTATTCAGGTGCTTACATTAAAGGGAATAGTGGGCGCTTATTACTTACTGCTATAACTGATAATGACGGTTATTTTCAATTTTCTAAATTGCCTCAAGGAACATTAAATATTGAGATAAGCGGTAACTCATCTTCAAGAGTTACTTGAGAGTACCGCATTTTCATATCGATCGGTTACGCGACAAGTCCGATTCCTTCGGTTCTCGATAGATCAATACGTTCGTGCAGGAATTTCGTGAAGATTTGGTCATCACCGGAACCTGCGAGAAATTCCGGAAGCGAACTTCTGAGGGCGATGGCAGTGACCTGTTCGGAAGGGGCCAAGCCGGGACGTATGGTACGAATCCACGAGCCAAATGAACGCCAAATCAACTGTGGAACCATGGCCGCCAGTATCTGAAGCAACCCCTGGGCAATGAGTCCGAGTTGAATGTGTCGGTGATAAGCGCCCATCTTCCGCCGAATATCATCCCGGTAGTGTTTGGATTTTCGGTGTAGATGCTGGTTACCGCTTTTACGAGGCAACGGAGTCATGGCCGCCATCCAAAAGTGATAGGCATACGTTCCGATGACTCGGAGCGCTTGCTTGAAGGACAGCTCGATCTTGAAGCGCAGTCCATAAATTCGAATGATCTCCAGGGGCTCCAGATTCAGGTCTGTGCTCATCAGCAGGATGACCCCACGATGGGGATGAATCACGGCTACAAAACGTACAAGAATGCCGACGGGGCGCCACAAGAGATCGGCGGTTTTGAATTTTAGCGTCACCTTTTTCTCCCCGTAGACGGGGCTTTTTTCCGTCTGGAGTTTACCGAGGTCTTGCAGCAGGGATGCGACCTTTATTTTTCTCCCGTATTTTTTCTTTCTTCCCCTGCGGGGCGGCACCTCCGGCGTCAGAGGTGTTGCCGGAAACCAAGCCGTGGCATTGCTCTTGACACGCGTCACCAGATGGTTTCCTTTCGCGAGCATTCCGCGAATGATTTTTCCGGTGGCATAGTAGGCGTCGGCCACGAAGTAAAATGGTTCGGGGATGCCCAGCGAATCGATCAACAGGACCATCTTGTCGAGGAGCGTTCTCTTGTCACGATTGGTGAAGACCACGCCTTCGTGGATCCGGCACGTCAGCGGCACGGCGAATACGCTGGATAAGGCTTGCGCCAGAACGGCGACGGCCTGGCAGGAATGTCCGAAGATGAACTCCGGTTTGGTGTTGGATTCGGACTGTTGGTGGAGTTTTTTCACCGCGGGCATCTTTCGTCCCGACTTGGCGATCTTGATTCCATCGCCCACGAGCACGGGCCTTCCCCCAATTCGAAGGATACCGGGGTGATGTTTGAATACCAGGTGCCGCCAGGCGTGGGTTAGCTTGTCGAGGTTTAGTGCGGGGCTATGAAAGAAATCCAGGATTCGGTCATAACAAACCGGCATGAGCCCCAAAGCGCGTATGATGCTGGTCACCCCCATGAGATCTTTGCGAACCGTCATTCCCGCAATGCAGGTAACCATCCATAGGAACGTCCGGGTCCGGGCACAGGCTGGACGTAGCTGGCACACGAGTTTCCACCAATGTCTCCATAGCATGAGCGGCTTCCTTTTTAATTTAATTAATTTTTGAGATTGCCAACGTCATATTAATAGTATAGCATATACATGCTATACTATTAATATAATAAATAAAAAGGAGGCCCAATGAGTAAAATTAAAGTCCAACAGATCGAACGGAAACTTGATCGGATCAAGGACGCCCTTAAGGTGATTGGTCCTATGCGCCCTGGGTCACTAACACGTCAGTATAAGAAGCCAAAAGAAAGTGTAGGACCTTACTGGCAGATCAGCTATACTCGAAACATGAGGAGTCGCACTGAGTATATCCGACAAGAGTGTGTGGCAGATATTCGCAAGCAGATCGCCACCTACAAGCGTTTCAAAAACTTGATTGACCAGTGGATCGACTTGAGCATTGAACTGTCAAAATTGAACATGCAGATTACAAAAGGGAAGGCGTCACGGTAGGCGAGAATACGGTACTCTCAAGTTTACTTGTGGAGAGGAATCATCATAGCACAGGATCCCACCTCCGATGTAATCAGCTATGTTTTCGGAAATGACGTTATTTGTTATTTCCGGAAATGAAAACTGATCAATACAGTAGATTCCACCGCCAGAACCCGTTACTGAGTTATGGCTAATCCTGTTATTCTTGATAGTCGCAGATGAATTCAGACATATGATTCCACCTCCAAGTCTATAGGCCCCGATAACGGTACCTATACCATTAGTAAGTGTGAAT
>JAHJDP010000065.1 GCA_018831195.1 Candidatus Eisenbacteria bacterium
CCGCCGGCGTGTCCGAATGTGCTACTGGAAGCAGTGGCGCCGGGCGCGAACAAAGGTGGGGAAACTGTTGGCATTGGGAACACGCAAACGCGAGGCGATCTTGACGGCGATCAGTCGCAAGAGCTACTGGCACCTGTCGAAATCCCTCGCGACGCAGACCGGGATGACGAATGTGTGGCTTGCAAGCCAGGGACTGCTTTCCGTTTGCGACCTGTGGATGAAAGCGCATGGCTATGCGTGAGGTTTCTCGTGTGCTCCATCATCGTGAACCGCCCTGTGCGGACCCGCATGCAGAGGTGGTGTGGGGGCTGGAAGTTAGACGCCTCCGGCTACCCGATTCGCCGAATAGTCCCTTCAAGTACTTCCGACGGTCCACTTCGGTTTCGGTGCGACCACCCATGCTGTCTCAGAACCAACGTTAATTATAACTGAAGGGCATGAGTGGGTCCATTGCCAAAATTGGTGGAGTGGGGGCAACGACCAAATCGGAGAGGACGATCGAAGCAGGAAGGACGATTGCCTTCGAAAGCGAATTCCTGAGATCAGCCCACCTTACGGTACATGCCGACCTCCTTCTTTAGGCGCTGCCCCAGCCGATCGGCTTCCACATCAAGTTCGTATTCCATTTGGAGTCCCATCCAGAACTCAGGGGACATTTTAAAATATCGGGCCAGACGAAGCGCTGTGTCCGCTGTGATGGCGCGTTTGCCGAGCACGATCTCATTAATACGCCGAGGCGAAACCCCCAGATCACACGCCAACTTGTTCTGGCTCAGTTCCATCGGGACGAGGAACTCCTCCAAAAGGATTTCGCCGGGATGGACCGGATCCATTTTCTTGGCCATGAGTCTATCCTTTGTGGTAATCCACGATCTCGACATCGTGGGCGTCTCCGTTGTTCCACCGGAAACAGATCCGCCATTGGTCATTAATGCAAATACTGTGCTGTCCTTTGCGTGGACTCTTCAGGGCTTCGAGTCGATTCCCAGGGGGCACACGCAAGTCCTGCAGAGTTCTTGCCTGGTTGAGCATCCTGAGCTTCCGCAAAGCCACCCTCTGGATATCGTGGGGCGGTCGCCGCGCTGGCATCCGGTTGGCGATAGCTTGAGTGTCTCGGGAGCTGAAGGATCGAATCATGGTGTCAGTATATAGCGCGTAACGTCATGTGTCAAGTTCCGATTTCTAACGTTGACTGTCAGTAATGACATTTTCATGCGATTCGGCACCATCCTTTGCCTTCTCCAGCGGCATGCAATTTGAGCAACCAGCTTTAAGGTAGGTGATCCCAAACTTTAGGATGGGGAGTTCCTTCTAGTCCATCCGAGCATGTGGAGTTCTTCTACCGAACGACAGAATGAGCGGCCGGGCCCAAGCGCTGACCTGGCGCGGGATGGGTGCAAACCCATCCCGTGACAGCCGGGGACAAAGTCCCGGTCCGCTCCATTCACTAGTTCGGCTCCTTCATCATCTCGGCTTCAAGCACGCAAACGTCACATGCTCTCTGCCGCCTTCGACATAGTTCTCCTGATGTATCTGGAAACCTACTTCCGTCAATGTCTCTCGCCACACCTCGTAGGCAAAGAGTCCCAGAATGTGGCAGTCGGTCTCGACCCGTAGTCTGCCGTGTTCTCTGATCAGGTAGAGAATTGTCCCCTCGTAGCACTCATCGGTTGGGTCAGGATCGTAGTCATTCTCGACGAACACAACCTCTACCTTTGCCAGTTTTGCAGTCCCGACCGCCGGGGTGGCGACAGTCCGGTTCTGAACGAATGTTTCCTTTGTATAATCGGGTCCGACGACCATGACGCCACCGGGGCTGAGATGTCGGTAGGCCGCCTCAAACGCCGATCTTAGGTTTGCACGGTTCGCCATGTACGAGATGGCGTCATCCATCAGGATGGCGTCAAAGGCTCTGTCGAGGTTGAAGCCACGCATGTCACCGGGCAGGAATGCACATTCTGGATTCAGTGCCCTAGACAATTCGAGCATGCGCGGGCTTAGGTCAAGCCCCGTCACGTTGTAGTGTCTTTTCAGGTTGAAGGCGTTCTTTCCCCCACCGCACCCAATGTTCAAGAGTGATCGGACAGGAATCTGGGCGTGTGCGCTGATGAGTCGGACCACATGGGTGCAATAGTCAGCGTACTCCTCCGGACCGCCCCACATCGGCCACAGCCAGGCGAGGTCATCATACAGCCTGAACATCTCCATGGTGCCCCTCATGTCTCTTGCAGAACGTTCTAATAACCCGCGAGGGTCATTGGCGCGACCCTCGCCTACTCCCAACATCGCGCTACTATTATCTCTCTTTGCGAGGGGCGTGACAATGGCGTTCGTCGGGTTAATTAGCTCGTTAGATGGCTCTACGCATTCAATGAGCTATTTGTATAGCCCCTTGATTGAACCCCAGGTCAGCTTGCTGGCATTCGTAGGATTCGGTAGGCCCGAATTTGCCGGCATCTTATAAACCCCAATGCTTAGGGCGCCCGCGTCATCGGGCCAAACTTCGGACAATTGATGCCAGCCTTCAGCCCACTGATGACCGGCTGGAACTTTGGTCCATGAATCCTCGGGGCTGCTGTCTAGATCGGACGCTAGAGACATTATGTCGTCACCTGAATGTGGCCAAATTCCGACGAAGAACTCATTCGGGACCCGGGCGTAGATCTCGATATCATACCCCCAGCAAGTTGGCCAAAACGGCGGGGCTGAAACATGGAGACCCTGGAGAACGCTAAGAACATTTCCCGGTGAGCCGGAATCGCTCGCCCAGACAAAGAGGCTTATATCAGGAGCCGCAAAACCTGTGGTCGTCAGGTAGAACTGTATACCGCACACCGTGCCCGCCCCTGTAAACCGCTCTGCGAATGATCCGAGGTCTGGAGGAGTCATTGTCCACTGCCAGCTATATCCATATTCAAAACTGCCATCGTGGTGAGTCCAAAGAGGAGTTTCGGGGCAGATTTCATCTTGAGCCGTCGCTATCCCTACTGCCGCAAGCCCGAAGGAAATAGTTGCTACCAGAATTGAAACTATCCATGGAAATTTCATGGCAGCCCCCTCTCTGCCCATCTAACCATTCCTTATCCGACCATCATGATTCGCCGGATCGGGAGGCGCCTGCGCTGTAAACGGCGCCCTTAAAACTTCCATTTCATTACATGTTTATTCACTGGCACACTGCTGGCAATAGAATACAGCACACCCTGTTAGGTGTCCAACCTGTAACGGTTTTCCTGCGCTATGATGACGGCGCGGTAACACCGTTGGAGTCTGGATATCGGGAGGTTCATTGAAGTTGGGAATATTCATATGGGAAAGCGAACCATCATCGTTACCCCGTATTATCGTGGTTATGAGGAGGTCCGCATAGAGAGAGGCAGTAGATCGGAGATGGCTCCTTGGCACGCTTCTGGACCTGTGGCGACACAACCGAATGATAACCTACGTGGCTTTGAGCTTTGGTTACGTCGTTCGCGGATGGCGACGGATCGCCAAATCCGTCAAGCTGCTGACGCTGTAAGCCTCTATTGCGGCCAGTACAAAAAGCTGGATGGGGGGAATCCCGAATCCAGGCTCGAAACAACCCACGAACCGCAAAGCCGCTCTCTGGATCCGCCGGCGGCGCTGGCCGAACTGCGACGGCTCCTCGAATTACGTCATTACGCGCCTAGTACGCTGAGCGCCTATTTGGGTTGGTCCCAGCGATATCTCAATTTTCTGGGCCGGAATAGAAAAGGGCCGCCGACAACGGCCGATGCCCAGGCCTTCCTGAGCTACCTGGCGACCCGTCGCAAGGTGGCCGCCGCCACGCAGAATCAGGCTTTTAACGCCCTGCTTTTCCTGCACCGTTATGTCTACTGCGCTGATTTCGGCGACATGAAGGATACGGTTCGCGCCCGACGCAGACGAAAGCTCCCGGTCGTCCTGACGATCGAAGAAGTGCGCGCCCTTTTCGCTCAACTGCGGGGTCTGGCTCGGATCATGTTGGCCGTGATCTACGGCGGAGGCCTGCGGCTGAATGAACTTGTACAATTACGCGTGAAGGATCTCGATTTCGACGCCGGCACGATCACCATTCGCGCGGGCAAAGGCGATACGGACCGCGTTACCCTACTCCCAAAACGGTTGCATCCCGGATTACAGAAACACCTGGAGAGAGTGAAAGCCAAGCATCACCGAGATCTGAATGCCGGCGCCTGGGAAGCCCCGTTGCCGAACAGCTTCAAGAGAAAGTATCCCAACGCTGGGCTCGAGCGGTATTGGCAGTTTGTCTTTCCCTCGAGCACAAAAGCGTTGAGACGACCATGATCTACACCCATGTATTGCCGACATTGGGATCGGATATAAGCAGTCCGCTGGATGATTTATAAGTTACTGAATTAATACCCCCGAAAAGGTCACCGACTCCCTGAGACCACTTAGTTTGAAGAGGTGAACGCCGTTCGGGCAGGATGAATCGCCGTCAAAAGATGACGTGTGTGCCTCAATTACCTCCTCGGCACAACCGCCGCGAAGAAGAGGCCGATCGGCCCGAGCAGACTGCACAGCAGGAACCATCCGCAACCTGAACGCCCTTTTGTGGTGGCGATCCAGGCGCCGATCACTCCAAAGATGAACCAAATCGGTAAAGCAAGTGCAGCTTCCATCATTCCCTCCATGCGCAGGTGGAACCACCATCTCTATACGATGTCACCTGGAGAAAATTCATCAAGATTAGAATCGGCGGCGCCCAAAATCTCTGACCTAGAATTGCTTGCGGTACTGGTTGGGGTCTGTCGGCTCAGGATCCCGCCGCTCCCAATACGATTCCTGAGGGACCGCTTTTTTCTTGAGGGGATCATGTCCGGTGAGCCGCATGATCAGGCCGATCGGCGTCACTGCGATGTAGTAGAAAACCGAGAGGATGACCCGAGTCATGACCCAGCCGAGAACGTGCGCGAACTTCATCCAATATTTATAGATCGGTTTCATGACCGCAAGTTTGAGGAGGGTCATGAGCATGAGAAGAACGCCGGGCGCCATAAGGAAAGGCCAGGGGATCTTGCCGTCGCGCCACCAGCTGAGGCCGCTGAGGAGGATCAGGACACCGCCGACCAGGTATCCGAATTGACGGACTTCTTTTGGGAGTCCCCTGTGATTCTGTTCCGTCATGACGTCACGCTCCCATCCGGCTCTGTCATCTTTTCCCATTCCGAACGGAGGCACCCGTAATGGATGCGATTATGCCAGGCGCCCTTCCACTTGATCATTTCGCGCTCCGCGCCCTCACGGACAAAACCGATCTTCTCCGCGACATGCTTCATTCGCGGATTCATCGACCATGTGGCGAGGGCGATTTTGTGAATGTCTGAGTTCTTAAAAAGATGCCGGATCCAGAGGCGCAGGGCCTCAGTGCCGATCCCTTTGTTTAAATACGCATCCTCGCAAATATCGATGCCGATGCTCCAAACGGCGGGGAATCGTTCATCGGCGTAACGATTCACCCATCCCAGCGAGAGACCCTCCTTCGAGGCGATAATCGCCGATTTGCGCGGGGTGACCTTGCCTTTGTCGCAATGAATCAGGAAATTCGTCTTAAACTTTTCGCGCTCCTCCGCCGTTTGAGGGAAATCGATATGCTCCCAGGGGGCGTCGAATTGCAGCCATTCGCCCCGTGAGAACCAACGCAGTTGCGTCTCAAGATCATCGGGTTCCCTGTCCCGGAGGACGGCCCTGTCGCCGGCGGCGATGATCTTGTCTTGTTGGATTTCCATAGTCACTTTAGATTCAGCGCCTCTTAATCCGGTGGAAATTCCTGCTGCCACTCCTCCGGCGACTCCTCACGAGCCGGTTGTTTTGTCTTATCGAGAATGAAGGGTCCCATGACGAGATAATCCATTTCGGTTCGCATGAAACAGCGATAAGCATCCTCGGGTGAGCAAACGATCGGTTCGCCGCGCACATTGAACGATGTGTTGATAATGACGGGACATCCGGTCAGTTCCTTGAAGGCCGTGATCATGGCGTGATAGATCGGATTGTCGAGTTTGTTCACCGTTTGCAGGCGCGCCGTGAAGTCGACATGCGTAATAGCCGGAACTTCCGACCGGGGAACGTGCAACTTTGCCAGCCCGGTGAGCTTCTCTTCCTCCGCTGTCAGGGTTCGCCATTTATCGGGATGCACGTCGGCCACGAGAAGCATATAGGGGCTTTCCCGGTCGATCGAGAACCACTCGGAGACATCTTCCGCCCGGACCGTCGGTGCGAAGGGGCGGAATGATTCCCTGTATTTAATCTTTAGATTCATGACCGATTGCATCTTCGGGGAACGGGCGTCGCCGATGATGCTGCGGCTGCCCAGCGCCCGCGGGCCAAACTCCATCCGGCCCTGAAACCATCCGACGACTCTCTCGGAATTGATAAGTTCCGCTGTTAGTCTCGGGATCTCTTCGATGAGGAATCTCTCATGGGGAATCCCCTCCGCTTCGAGATACGCTAGGATCTCCCTTTCTGAGAACTCGGGTCCGAGATACGAACCGGTCTGCTGATCCCGCGGCGCCTTGTCCTGATGAGACCAATCAAGCTTGCGGGGTTGATCGAGGAAATGATGCCAAATAGCATAGGCCGCGCCGAGGGCGCCGCCGGCGTCGCCGGAAGCGGGCTGAATCCACAGATCTTCAAAGGGGCCTTCCCGAAGGATTTTGCCGTTGGCCACGCAATTCAGAGCGACACCGCCCGCCAGGCAGAGATAACGCGCGCCCGTTTCTTTGTGAACATGCGCCGCCATCTTTAACATGACCTCTTCGGTGACGACCTGGATCGACCGGGCCATATCCATTTCGCGTTTTGTGATCGGCGTCTCCGGCTTTCGCGGCGGGCCGCCGAAGAGCTTTGCAAACCGGTCATTTGTCATCGTCAATCCGACTTGATAATTGAAATAGGGGAGATTGAGCCGGAAGGAACCGTCATCCTTGATATCGATAAGCTCCGATTTGATCAAATCGACATAGCGGGGCTCGCCGTAGGGGGCCAATCCCATGATTTTGTATTCGCCGGAATTGACCCTGAAGCCGGTGAAGTATGTAAAAGCTGAGTAAAGAAGTCCCAAGGAATGGGGAAACTTTATCTCGGATAGGATCTGGACCCGGTTATCCCGGCCGATCCCATAAGAAGCCGTCGCCCACTCGCCGACCCCATCCGCCGTAATCAGGGCCGCTTCACGGAAGGGCGAGGGAAAGAAAGCGGAGGCGGCGTGCGATTCGTGATGCTCGGGAAAGAGTATCTCGCCATTATAGTTCAATTCTTTGCAAATGAGATCCTTGAGAAGCAGCTTTTGCCGCATCCAAATCGGCATCGCCGTTAAAAAAGAGGTGATCCCCTTGGGCGCGTAGGCGAGATACGATTCCAGCAGCCGCTCAAATTTCAGAAAGGGTTTATCATAAAAAACGACATAATCGATGGCGCTGATGTCGATCTCTGCTTCCTGCAGGCAATACTCAACGGCGTGCGCCGGAAAGCGGTAATCATGTTTCTTCCGGCTGAACCGCTCTTCCTGTGCGGCGGCGACAAGCTTTCCGTCGCGCAACAAACAGGCGGCACTATCGTGGTAGAAGGCCGAGAGACCGAGGATAGTGAGGCTGTCCGGCATTGAAAAAATCTCCCAGATCTTGAATGCGACTAGGGTTAGAGAATATCATAGGGTCTAGGGTATTCCCACAACTCGCCTTAACTCCAAGCGTTACAACACGATACAGCCTTTTGGCGCCAGGGCTGCCGATCCTTGGAGCGAAAAAGATGATACTGCCGGACCCGGGGCCCCTGGTGTAAACTCAGGATGGCCGTTATGAACTGATCGGCAGAAGACTCTAAGATCAAAACTCTCAAGAAGGAGGAGAGCGAATGCGTGGCGGGACACCATGGTTTCGGCTCTTGTTTTCACTGCTCGTGGTCGCCGGGCTTGTTTGTCTTGCCGGATGTGGTTCGGATAAATCGACCAAGCCGGATGACGGCATCAAGGTCCGCATCACCCCAGCTCAAGTGATGGTCCGTGTACAACACACCTATCAATTCAATGCCACCGTTACCGGGGCGGTTGATCCCGATGTGACCTGGTCTCTTGATGAAGGGCCTGGTTGGGGAATGGTAGACACGACCGGAGTCTACACAGCGCCCGACACAATGCCCGATCCGGCGACGGCCACGGTGCGTGTTACCTGTGTTGAGGACTCTACAAAGCAGGCCACGGCATTGATTGATATCGGAAGCCTGATTACTGTGACGATCTCGCCGAAGCAGATCACGCTGCAGCTCGGCCAAACACATCAGTTTGAGGCTACAGCGACGACCGGCAAGCTCGATCCCGATGTGACCTGGAGCATCGATGAGAGTGAGGATTGGGGGAGTATCGATTCCGACGGCTTTTACGCCGCTCCTGCCGTCATGCCGGCGACGTATGCGGTGACGATTCGTGCGACGAGTTTGGTCGATCCCGAATCATGCGCCACGGCGCGGCTTTTTCTCTCAAGTGTCGATCCCGCCACCATGGTGCCGGATTTCATGTTGGAAGATATGCACCCGGATACACCAACCTCGGGAACACTTGTTTCACCGCGGGATTATCTGGGGAAAATATCCGTATGGGGCTTCATTAGAGGCAGCACCTGACCTTCCTGCTACGCTCAGTTTGAGCTACTTGGTTCGATGCAGGCGGAATTGGAGAATGAAGGATTGGCTCTGGATGTCCGCATTCTTGGACTCAATATGCCGAATAACGAGGTGAACAACGCGGTCATGTGCGCTCATAGCAGCTTGCCTTACCTTCAAGATACTACAGGTGAGCACGCCTGGCAGGAGTGGGATGTGATCGGCTATGACGTCATCATTGTGGACGAGAACAATGTTTTCATAACAAAATATAATGTCGGAGCGCATACTCTCGTGACGCCCAGCAACTATTACGAATTGAAGCAGATGATTTCAGACGCCGCGGGGAAATGAGCCCGGGAGTGATGGAGCGGATCATTCCATGGGGAGCGGGTATTACAGCGAAAGGCTATCCGGCAAACGCCTGCTACAATGCTATGAGGTGGCGTCCGCCCGGGTGCGCCGCTATCTCGAATCCGAGCTGAATCATGCGCTGAAACAAATCCGGCCCGGTCAATCCGTCCTTGAATTGGGCTGCGGGTACGGCCGCCTCCTGCCGCCGATCGCCGCGAAAGCCGGGCGGATCATCGGCATCGACTCCTCTTTCGATAATCTCGAGTACGGCCGGGAATACCTCGCCGGATGCGGATGCCGCTCCTTCGATCTTCAGGTGATGGACGCCGCTCGACTCGGCTTCAAAGAGGATCATTTTGATTGCGTTTTGTGCCTTCAAAATGGGATCTCCGCCTTTCAGGTCGACCAACGCGCCTTGATCCTCGAAGCTCTCCGCGTGCTGAGACCGGGCGGCCGCGCCCTTTTTTCGAGCTATGCGGAGAGGTTTTGGAATGACCGGCTGGAATGGTTCCGCCTGCAGGCCGCCGCCGGATTGTTGGGGGAGATTGATGAGGAACAAACCCGCGATGGCGTCATCGTCTGTCGTGACGGTTTTCGGGCGACGACCGTAACACCCGCCGGCTTTCATGCCTTGCTCCACGGTCTCAATGTTCAAGCGAATATTGTAGAAGTAGACGGATCGAGCCTCTTTTGTGAGATGACCAAATAAAAAAGACCCGCCTGATGGGGCGGGTCTTTCGATATTCCTTTGAACTGGAATCCTCTAGCTGTTCTTCCGGCGCTTCCTTGAGAGGGAAAGAACGCTCAATCCGAGAAGCGTCAGCCCGATGGTCGCCGGTTCGGGAACGGGCGGTACATCGGGGGTGAGGTTTGAGAAGAACAGGTCGTCGACATCGGCCCGGCGCCCCAACAGATCTGCTTCGTTGTTCGCCCAAGCCGTCACCTCGACATAGCCGAATTCCTGCCCCGCCTCGGCGATAATCCCTCCGAAGGGGTAGGCCCCCACCCGCGGGGTTAATGTAGGATTCGGTCCAAAGACGAAGCTACCGAGAGACAATCCGCCCAGATAGTCAAAGACCTCAACCTGCAAGGCTCCGGGAAAGGCGATCCCGAAACTCGCTATGGCTTCATCGAAGTCGAATCCTATCGTGGATGGATCTTCACCGCCGCCGGAGATGCCGTGTTCATCGAGCTGGAAGCGATCATCAGTATAGCCGTAGTCATCTCCCTGGGGAAAAGTCAAACCCAGAACCTGATACTGATTGGCCAGCAGCGTCCCATCGGGCAGATCGGTGAAATCAACGTGCTGAAGATCTCCCGCCGAATCCATGAAGAGAGACATGTCCTCAAAAAGGAGAAAACCTGCGGCGGGGGAGACGAGCAGTCCGAGAACAGCGAGGAGTCCGAAACAACGACTCAGTACAGCAGTCATCCTTGACCTCCAGTTGAAGTGGATCCGATGTTGTAGGATTTTACTGCTAACCCATTTGCGACTTCACAGATGGATGTTCTTTGCACTAACACCCCATCTTAATGAGGGATCTCCCAGCGGTCAAGTATGATGAGCCGGCGGCCGCCCGCGGGGCGCCGGCGGGATCGCCTCACGGCATGTTGATCAGGGAATGCAGCAGGATATCCCCCTCAGCGGTATGAAGTTCCAGATCGGGGCCCCAAGTGCCGGAGATGACCGGACCGGTGAATTGGAGCAGCCCATAAACAGCGCCGTCCTTGAGCAGGCCGCCTTCATAAAGCCAGTAGTCGGGTTCCGACACGGTATTGAGCCAAGTGGAATCGGGCCCGCCACTGCCGAAGTGTGTATAAGCCTCCCAGCGCACCGAAGCCGGCCGGCCGGCTTCCTCGCCGACGAATTGATAGTTGGATCCATTGAATGAGGCGGTATTCCCATTCCTAAAAATAAAGTTCCTAATCTCTACCGCGTCTCCGGAATTATGAATCAAATGGGACCAATAGGATTGATTGACCGTAATGGAAGCGGTTGGTGATGTAACCGTCCCGGTGGTTCCGGTGGTGAGTTCAGATTCCGCCCAGCCCGAGTCAACCGATGAGGTCTGGTCCCCTTCGTCGACAATGTCGATTTGAAGCGTTTCATCGTTGTAAACCACCGAGCCGGTACTCCGTCGCTGCCATTGCCAATGACCGTACCCAACGGAACCCTTCTCGCTTTGGATTCTGAAATTCATTTGATCCTGAATAAAGACAGTGAAATCCAACTCATGTTCATCGAGAAAATCTTCCCAGGTGCCGTCGACATAGCCGTCGAATTGTGTAAATACGAATTCTATGGCGGGAGATCCGGAGAAGAGCACGATGAGCCGGTCATTGGGCGTCGGGGAGTAGGTGAAATCCTCAGAATTGGGGGCGGATTGGGTAAGCGTTCCCGTGAAGGTCGGCGATCCACCATTGAGCTCCGTCGCTCCCCAAACCGCCTGCGCGGCCAATGAAATAGATTCTTCGGTCAATTCGTTCGACGAGTAGGCGGTATCGAAAATCTCCTGAATCAGTTCCTTTTCTTCGGTGGGGACACCGCCACTGCTCTGCAGCGTCACCTGCGCCGTGCCGCTTTTCGACGGATCGGCCGTGCTGGTGGCGCGGACGACAGCCGTTGCCGGATTCGGCAGGGCGGCCGGCGCGGTGTAAAGACCTGATGCATTGACCGATCCGAAGGAAGAGCCGCTATCAACACTCCAGGTCACGCCTGTGTCGGTTGTACCGGTGACTTGCGCGCTGAATTGCTGCGTTTGTCCCAATGTGACCGTGGCGGTTGGAGGGGTAATGCTCACCGAAATCTCACCGCCGGTTTCGGTCAGCGTGATTTGGGCTGTTCCGCTCTTTGATGGATCGGCGGCGCTGGTGGCGCGAACGACAGCCGTTGCCGGATTCGGCAGGGCGGCGGGCGCGGTGTAAAGACCTGATGCATTGATCGTTCCGAAGGAAGATCCGCTATCAACGCTCCAGGTCACGCCTGTGTTGGTTGTGCCGGTGACGATAGCGGTGAATTGCCGCGTGGCGCCCAATTGAACAACGGCTGTGGCCGGCTGGACCGCCACGGCGATCTCGCCGGTCATGTTGTTGACAATCACGGTGATTTCATTTTCCGCCGTGGCATTGGATCCTTCCGCCTTCGCCTTCAATGTGTGGGATCCGTTGGATGTATTCGCCGTATTCCACATGATCGCATAGGGAGAGGTCGCGTCATTCCCGATCTCGGTGCTCTCAATGTAAAATCTCACCATCCCGGCGTTGGTCGCGTCGGCCGTGACCGTGACATTGCCGGAGACGGTGCTGTTATCAGTCGGATGCGTAATTGTTACCGTGGGGCCACCGGAATGTTCATCCGGCTGGGTCGCTTTGTCGCGCCCGCATCCGCCGAGGAGGGCGGGCAGGATGTAGACAAGGAATGCGAAAAGCGGCAACATTTTACGGAATGATCGATTTTTGAACATGCGCCGTTCCTCTCTATTCAACGGATATCTTCCGAGCCACCGGGGCTATGGATCCACCACCAGATCTCCGGCGGGACCCGCAGGTGTTATGTCGAGCGCCGTCGTCAAGAAGGCCCATTGGTCCGTGGCCTCATCGATCAGTTTTGAGACCGGCTTTCCAAGGCCGTGACCGGCTTTGGTTTCAATACGGATAAGACCCGGTTGTTCACCTGTTTGAACACTCTGCAAGGCCGCGGCGAATTTAAAACTGTGAGCTGGAAAGACCCGGTCGTCGTGGTCTCCGGTGCAGATCAGGGTCGCCGGATAGGCCGTTCCCGGCTTCAAGTTGTGATAAGGGGAATAGGCCAGGAGCGCTTCGAATTCCGCCGGGTCGTCCGGCGAACCATAGTCGGATGTCCAAGCCCAGCCGATCGTGAATTTGTGAAACCTCAGCATGTCGAGGACGCCGACAATGGGGATGCAGGCGCCGAATAGATCGGGCCGCTGCGTCATGCAGGCTCCGATAAGCAGGCCGCCATTGCTGCGCCCGCTGATGGCCAGTTTCGATGGGCACGTATATTTGTTGTCGATCAGCCACTCGGCCGCGGCGATGAAATCATCAAAGACATTTTGTTTTTTTAGCTTTGTGCCCTGTTCATGCCATTCCTTTCCGTATTCCGCTCCTCCCCGGATATTCGCGAGCGCGAAGAGACCGCCCATTTCCATCCATACAAGGTGCGGTACCGAGAAGAATGGGGTCCTGGCGATATTGAATCCGCCATAGCCGTAAAGGAGTGCCGGTTGATGGCCGTCGAGCTGGATCCCCTTCTTATGGCAGATAAACAGGGGCACCTTTGTTCCGTCTTTGCTGTCATAGAAGATCTGCTCGGTTTCATAATCATCGGCCTTGAAAGGAAGCTCGGCCTGCCAGACGACATTCAACTCGCCGGTTCCCATATCATAATGGCAGATGGTGCCGGGTGTCGTAAAATCAGTGTATGAGAAGAAGGCCTCCCTGTCGTCATACCGTCCACGGATCTGCTCGACCGTCCCGATTCCCGGCAGCTTTATTTCGCGGATAAACTCTCCGGTTCTATTGAAGACTTTTATGCGTGTATGCGCATCGTGCAGATAGATAGCGGCGAACATCTTATTGATAAACTCGACGCTTTGAAGGGCATCGCCGGCGGGGGGGATGATCTCCTGTTTCTCCAAGCCTGCGCCGCGGCGCGTATCCATGGAGATGACCCTTCCTGAAGGAGCATCAAGATCGGTCATAAAATAGAAGATGGAGCCGGTATTACCGATAAAATGGTAGGAGGCGTCGAAATCGGTCAGCAGCTCGATAACCTGCGCCTGAGGGTCTTGGAGATCGAGATAAGCGATGCCGTTTTCACGATACGTCCCTTTCCAAATCAGGATGAGCAGGTACGCCCCGTCATGTGTAGCATGCCCTTCAAATCCCCATTCCTTCTCATTGGGCTTTTCATAGATCAAAATATCTTCAGATTGAAGCGTGTTGAGGCGATGCTTGTACAGCTTGTGGTAGTAATTTGCGCCCTTGTAGATATCGCTTTCATCTGGCTCGTCATAACGGCTGTAATAAAAATCCATCCCATCTTTTGACCAGGCCGCTCCCGAGAATTTAACCCAGTTTAGTTTGTCCGGGAGAGTCCGGCCGCTTCCGACCTCCATGAATCGCCATTCCTGCCAGTCGGAACCCGATGCCGAGAGGCCATAGGCCAGTTTCTTGCCGTCATCGCTGACGGCGAACTCGATGAGTGAGATCGTTCCATCATCAGAGAGGGCATTTGGATCCAAAAGAACTTTTGGTTCCCCGGCCAAGGATTCAGACCAGTAGAGAACATCTTGGTTTTGGAGCCCGTTGTTTTTTGTGAAGAAATACCGTTCTCCCTTTTTAAAGGGAATGCCGAATTTTTCATAATTCCACAACTCTGTCATGCGGCGGTGGATGCTGTTTCTGAAGGGGATCTTATCCAGGTACCGGAATGTTACGTCGTTTTCGGCCGCGATCCATTGTTGTGTTTGGTTCGAATCGAGATCTTCCAGCCGGCGATAGGGATCCTTGACTTCGATGCCGTGGATCTTTTCGACGATATCGTCACAAGGGGATTCAGGATATTTAATCATGAAGAGAGGCTCCCACCTTTAATTTAATGTGAATGTCTGGAGGTAGAATACTACAGAAGGGATCATGGTCAAGAATTATGCAGTGCCCGGCCGGCCGGTTTTGGAATGACGCGGCGGCTGGCCGGGCAAAGCGGTTCCAGGGCATAAGCCCTTATCTTGCCAAGATGAGCTTGCGTGTTCTGGTGTTGGGACCTGCCTCCAATTGAGCGAAGTAGACACCGGACCCGACCGGGATGCCAAGATCGTTATTCCCATTCCAACGGACAGCATGCCGGCCGCCGTCCTGCCATGCATCGACAAGCGTCGCAACCCGCCGGCCCTGGCTGTCGAAGATGCGCAGGCGGATCTTCTCTTTGCCGGGCAATGTATAATGAATCAACGTCGCCGGCGAGAAGGGATTCGGCTGTCCCGTTTCGAGGCCTAAAGAAATCTTCTGATCGAACTCTCCAATATCACTTGCCGATGCCGGATCAAGCGCCAGAATTTGTACGTCGTCGATATTCCACCCGCAGTAGGTCCAGCCCTCATCGGTCGTCCCCATTGTCCATCGGATATAGACGGTGCCTTGGTTGTTCGCTATAGCAGAGATGTTGATATCCTGCTCGTTCCAGGACACATCGGCGATCTCCAGGCTATTGGTCCAAACCGTGTTCCAGTTTATGCCGTCTTTGGAGACCCGCACATAGGCATGATCGTAGGCCGGTTCCTCAACACCCAGCCATCGTTGGAACTTTAGGTGAACATTGTACAGGTTTGTGCAGTCGATGGGCGATGTTGTGAGATGGCGCTCAGGGAGATTGTTAGGGTAGTCACCGGCGAGATTGTAACCATAAACATTAACTCCCGTATTTCCACTGGTTGGATCAGTCCCCCCATGCTGGCCGCCGAGTCCCTGCGGAGCGCCGAAAGCCCACTGATCTTCTGTTGTCCATCCCGGATCCGTATCCATGAGCCATTCATGCTTCACGGCGCCCGCACCGATGGCCAGAACGACATTGCGGTTCGAGTCGCCAAGATGGTTCGTCGTATTGGTGAAATGGATGACCGCCAGATGAGCGCCGGCCGTCAGAATTTCCGCACTGGAATTGATCTCGGCAAGTATATTCGCCGGCTGATCCGGCGCCAGAGTGCCGGACAGGTCGCCTGTGAGGGTGAGCCAATTGACGGCGGGTTCGAGAGTGATTTCGTAATCTATCGAATCCATACCCCGGTAGGTGAATTCATAAGTTTGGCTGGAAGGCGTGAAGGGCCCTCCTTCGGGGCCTTCGGACTGGAAACCGAGAGAGGGATTGATCTCCATGCCGATTTTCTTTGTCAGTCCCTTTATACAAAGATTCGCCGTGCCGCTGGGCCAGGGGGAATCGGCATAATCATACATATCCAGCCACACTGAGTTTTCGCGATAATAGCTTTCGCCGGGATGAGAGATGGATTCGACGGTTGTCCTGTACTGGGCGCCGAGAAGAACCGGCACATCCGAAGATCTATCAAAAGCATGACCGCCGTCGGACAACTCCACATAGATATGAAAATCGTCACCTTCCGATAAACCCACCGGAGCGTCCAAATCGACGGTGTGAAATCCCTTAAATTCGATGGTTCCGGTCTTGGACGCCAGTTCATCCAGAAGGTTTCCGTCGACAAAGCGATCATAGATTTTAATAGTGTAGGTGACATTATCTGCGGCGGTGTAAAAACTGACACTGTACAAAGCTTCATTATTCACGGCTGTGAATGTATTGAATCCTTCACTGCAATCGGTTTTTGTCGCCCGCCAGCCGTGATAATCATGATAATAAACAGTGTCGTATTGCAGGGGCTCGACATCCTGGAATGAAATGGCCCCCATTTCCGGGTTCTGGCAACAGTGTTTGTCATAATAGGAAATCCAGAAACAGCCTGCGTTCCCCCACCCCTCGCCCCAGCTGTTTTTACACAACCAGGCGCCGGGCAAAGGGGCCTGGGTCACAAGATTGTCATTCCATCCGATAATCGCGATGGCATGATTAGGGTCCAATAGGCTGCTGGGGGGCTGGTAATGTATATAGTTGGATATAAATCCGCCGTCATAACACATGCATGTTCCCATGACCCCTTCGGACATGATCTTGTTTTTGATTGTATTGATCCGGCTCAGATCCGATCCGGCAGTATACCATTCGATATCGCGGGGATAAAAATAGTGATAGCTGGCATCGCTTCTCAGGGGCGGATCGTCGAAGGACTGGCCGTCGATATCGCGGACAGCCCCCTCCAGCCGGCCGAGATAGGCCGCCGTGACCAGGTAATCACCGCCCATATGAACTTCCAGGCCGCCGCCGGATGGAGGCAATCTGTCATCATTGTTGTGTTGATTGAAACCATTCCACCAATCGAGGTGGTATTCCGCCAGATTCGGTTCCCCCGACTCACCCGCTGCGGCCCATGCTCCCGTCATCAACAGATTTCCTTCGATCGCCGCCATGGCGCCATGGGTCCAGCAGGTGCCGCCCTGCTGGCTCTTAATTGAAGTCACATAGTTTTCGCCGCCCACGTTCCTTAAATCGAAGGTGCTCGGTGGATCGGCAAGAGCAGGAGGCGTTACCATCAGGCCATTGGCTATCATCAAGGCAATGATGCAAAAGAAAGCAGGAAATTTCATTTCCGAATCCTCTCATGTCAAGAAACCCCGCATTATCCACAATTAGAGTATAGTCGAGAACAGGCTAAAATGCAACCGCGAAAGAGGATGAAAACATGTTGTCGGAGTTGATGTTACGCTGAATACAGGTCGCTTCCATAAACCGCCCTGATCTCACCAAAATAGATCCGGTGATAATCTTTGGCGGGGTAGTGCGATTCAGTTGAAGGGTGAAGAAACCGGTCCGGTTGCATGTCATCCCAGTAGATCTTCCGGCATTCGATAATCAGCTCAGCTTCCTCGAAGCCGGGGGCGTCGATTGTCTTGGAGGGGATGGGTGTTAAACCGGCTTCGGCGATTTTGTCGCCATCACGGCCTGATTTTGTGCCCAGCAACGTAAGCTTTTCACGGTATTCCCGGGGAAAGGCGCAGAGTGTGAAAGAGTTGTGCCTTTCCATGAATTCGAAAGTGTGCCGCGTGGGGCGGACAACGGCCTGAGCAAAGGGCAATTGCCACATTGTGCCGAAACTTCCCCATCCGACCGTCATGGTATTGAAATCCCTTTTTTTAAAGTCGCCGCTGGTGAGGAGCATCGATTGCCTGCCCCAGAGATCATGCGGCTTTACCAGAAATTTACCGAAAGGTATCTCTCGCCGAATCATTGGACTCTCCCTCAATCAAAGGACAGTGAAGTAGAAGAAGCGCAGGACTTCGAAATAATCATCCGCCGCATATGAAACACATTGCGGATCGATGAGTTTTGCTCCCGGATAAAAAGAGGCGCGGTAGGCCTTCATATGCTTCTTGTAGGAAATTTTCACTGAGAAATGATACGGAAGAGGGATTTTACATTTGGAGATGTCGCTTTCCAGCGCCTGCTTGACCCGTTCTCTTGTCAATTTGACGGCGAGGGCGGGGTGGATGCTGATCGCGGAGTCGCCGATCCCGCGCATCACGGCGTTCGTTTTGATATGCGGGTTGATCCCGATGACCTCCTGGCAGAGTCCCTCGTCGCCGGAGAGGAAGACAACCGGAACATCGACCAGCGCGGCGGCGTAAGCATGAACAAGAAATTCCGACACGAATAGGTCGTTGATCTTTATGTAATTGACCGCTCCCGTCAGTGTATGGGACAGCGGATTTGTATCGGCCCCGGCGCGGGAGTGGTATCCGATCATCATGACGGCGTCAAAGCTGTCGTCCAGCTCCTGAAGCATCATAAAGGGATGGGCGCTCCATCCGCGGATCAGCTTTACCGATTCGGGTAATTTTGCCGCGTGAATATTTCTTCCGGTATCATGCGCGTCCTTGATCCAGATCTCGGCGTCACCGGCCTGGTAGATACCCTCACAGGCGGCGATAACCTCCGCTGTCATCTGCGTTCTGGAATCATTGCAGTCGGGGTGTTTCTTTTCGGCCTCATCCCAATGGGAGACGCCGGCGATCCCTTCTATATCAGCGCTGATGTAGATTTTCATAGAGTCCCTCTGGGTTCTTCGTGAGGAATCCTCGTTCGGATTCCACATGTGGATTCCATATTTGGGGTCTTCATTTTCAGGATCAATCTCCCAGTGACTCTACGCCGTTTCGGGACCTCGGGCAAATCCCTTCTCGCACAATCAGATAGGTTCATCCGATACGCCTGTAGCCTCCGGCCTCGTCCTTTGGTATAATCACTGCGACCCGTGCAGCGAACCAACAATGATTGTGGAGTCACCAGGGAGCGTACAGGGAAGAATAACAGGGGAGGGGAATATGCGTCGCAACATAGTTTCTCCGGATAACCATGCCCGCCGGATCGTCTTTATCAGTATCCTTCTGGCCGGATTTTGGATCACCACGAGTTTTGGAATGGAGCCGGCCGCTGGCGGATCAAACCAGGTGCTGCTCAAGGCCGGTCGATTGACGCCGGTCGACGGCGATCTTCATGCCGGTCTCGATTATCTCCGGGATCATGCCGATCGTCCATCGGCACACTTGTTGGTTCAGCTGCGCACGATACCGGATCTTTCAATGCGGAGGCGTCTGGAGATCCAGGGTATTCATCTGCAGCAATACATTCCGAACAGGTCCTGGCTGGCTTCCGTCCCCACCGATATCAATAAGACGGTTCTCGCGGCGGCCGGCGTTAGCTGGCTCTACCCTCTGTCGGCCGAGGAGAAGATCGATAGGCGCATTCTTGAAGGCGCCCGGGCTCCTTGGGCCGTCACCCATGATGGGGATCTGATTTGCGTTGTTGAAATGTATAAGGATATCCCCCTGGAGCGGGGAAGAGCGTTGATGGAGTCTCAAACAACACTCTTCAGCGCCCGGTTGCGATCGCTGAACGCTTATTTTGCCGTCCTTCATCCGGGGCAGATACGCGCCCTGGCATCATTTGACGAGGTTCAAATGATCAGTCTCCGGCCGCCGGATCTCGAACCGCTGAATGACGGAGTGCGAGAGGCGCTGGGTGTCGATCCTGTTCAAGAACCTCCCTATGACCTTGATGGTTCGGGTGTTGACATTCTCGTCTATGATACCGGCCTTATCGATACCCATCCCGATTTCGGAGACCGTGTGGTTTGGGGTGAGCTGGGTGCGGTCGATATGCACGCCACGCATATGGCCGGGACGATAGCGGGGGACGGCACAAACAGCGGCGGCCTGCTGCGGGGGATGGCGCCGGCGGCGGGGCTGATCTCTTATATCTATGAGGCCTGCAATCCTTATTGCTTGTACAATTCACCGCTCGATATCGAAGATAACTATTATGATGCGGCTTGGATATATGGAGCCGACCTGGCCAACAACTCCATCGGCTCCCACATCGCGCAAAACGGATATCCCTGCGAGTGGGAAGGGGATTATGAACTGGTTGCGTGGGTCATGGACGCGATCAGTTGCGGCGCGTTGGGCCTCCCATTCTTGAGTGTGTGGTCGGTCGGGAATGAGCGTTCCGACGGCCGGTGCGGCACCACTTATGGAACGGTCGGTATCCCGGCGACCGCCAAGAATGTGATCGCCGTCGGTTCCACAATGTCCAACGATCATTCAATGACCTGGTTCTCCAGCTGGGGGCCGGTCGATGACGGGCGGATCCGTCCCGATATCTGCGCGCCCGGATGTCAAGTCGGTGGCGACAATGGCGTGACCTCTACCATACCAGGCGGCGGTTATGAATCGTGGTGTGGGAACTCGATGTCGCCTCCTTCGGTATCCGGCATCCTCGCGCTGGCGCTCCAGCAGCTGCGTCAAATCACCGGCGATCCTGAATACCAGCCCCTGCCCTCAACGTTAAAGGCGCTTCTCATCAACACGGCGCAGGATGAAGGTCCGATAGGACCCGATTTCCAGTTTGGATACGGCGAAGTAAGGGCGCAGGGCGCCATCGACGCCATCCGCGACGGAGATGCTCTTGAGGAGGCATCTTTAGAGCAAGACCAGGTTGATGCCTACCAGTTCCAGTTGGGGCGGGATGAGGGGGAGATCAAGATCACTGTCGTCTGGTCGGATCCGCCGGGATCACAGTTTGCAGAGATCGCGCTCATTAACGATCTCGACATCACGCTGACCTCTCCCGGCGGCGTTTCTTATGATCCGTGGGTCTTGGATCATACTCAGCCCGAGTCTCCCGCGATCAATGGAGGGGATCACTTGAATCCGGTCGAACAGGTTTGGGTCGCCGACCCGGAAGAAGGCCTTTGGACCCTGTTTGTCAGTGGAACGAGTATCCCCGAGGGGCCGCAGAGTTATTCTCTTTCAGCGAATCTGCCGCTCCTGAGGGGTCCGGCCGCTGTCGAGGAGCCGATCGTCGCTAGGCCCGATGCGGAGTCGAATTACCCGAATCCCTTTAAAAATTCGACAACGATCCAGTTCCGGATGCGCCCGCCGGCCGGGGGTGTCGAGATTGCTATTCAGGATATTCGAGGACGTAGAGTCAGAACGCTGATCGATGAGCGGCCGTCTAACGGACTTTGCCGCCTATCCTGGGATGGTTGCAATGACCGGGGCGAGAAGATGCCGGCTGGGTTCTATTTCTATAATGTTAAAGGCTTGCAAGATGCCGGTCATGTGACGGGGAAAGGAAGAATGCTCTTAGTGCGGTAGGGGGCCGCTAATCCTCCCAACGCTGGCACTCGATGATGTTTCCCTCTGGATCGGTAAGATAGACGGCGGTGAGGTGCCCGCCGTCTTTTATTTCAAGGGCCACCGTTTTCCCGATAGCGCCGCCGCCGGCCGAGAGAACGGCGCTTCGGATCTCATCAACATCATCAACTTTAAAGGCGATATGCGCGAATCCAGGCCGGTGGATCGCTGTTCCAGGCCTTGCCTCTGAAATGTTATACTGAAAGATCTCCAATGTCGGGCCATCCGCCCCGCAACCGGGCAGCCGAAGATGAATCCCGCGGATCCTCGCTTGCGGTAGTCCCGTCAAATGATCGATAGCTTCGCCCTCGAGATCCCGCTCGGGCGGAACTCTTTCGCATCCGAAGACTTGCTCGTAGAACGCCGACAATTTGCGCCAGTCGCGGGCCACTATATTTACATGCGCAAATTTAAACAATTTTCTTTCCATAAATAAAATCATCTCCCCACACGGAAACCGTGCGGGCGAATGATGACTTCCTGATTCCAAAACGGATAATATTGTGAGCCCATGTGGGCGGATGGCTGAACGGACAAACCTTCATGCAAATGCCGCAGTCGGTGCCGATATGGCGCCAGTACCGCAGGCAAGATTCCATATTCATCCGCCATTTCTCGACACCTCGAATGTCTGCTTTACCCTTATTGGGTATGGCGCCGGGTGGGCAGTTCACTGCGCATTTTTTGCATTTGGCGCAAAAGTCCTGAACGCCGAAGGTGATCGGCTGATCGGTATCGAGGGGCAGATCGGTTGTGACGGCGCCCAACCGGACCCGGCCCCCTTCCTTCGGGGTGATAAGGTAGCCCATCCGCCCCAATTCACCGAGACCGGCGTCATGCGCCGCCGGTGGGAGCATGATCTGATAGTTGCTTCCTGAAATATGGGCTCTGGCGGGATATCCAAGCGACCGGATATAAGCCGCCAATGAAATAGAAAGATGCGCGCCGCGCAAATACTGTGTGAGCGATTCTTCCGTTATCGGCAATTCAGGGGCGCGCCTGACCCGGCCGGCATTCATCTCTAATGTGAAAACAATGACATAGCGGTGATGATTCTCTATGGCTGAACCCCAGGGTTCCGGTCCGCGCCCGACATGCGAGTAAAGATACATCGGGTTGAGCGCGGCGATGCCGACATCCGTTGCTCCAAGACGGCGGATCAGTCTTTTGATATACTTTGTTGTTTCCGTTCGGTCAACTTCGAATCTTTCCGGCGCAACCCCGCCGTCCACCTTTGTTGTGAGGTTCTCGGTGACCTTCATGATATTGTGAAGCTGTTCGGATTCTTGTTTGTCGTAGTATCGGCCGCCAACCTCCAAAAGCGCCGGCAACTCTCTGATCTTGTCGTCGACGTCTTTTTTCTCCGGATGATCGGTGTAATACTCTTCGTATGCCTTGGATCCAGGAAAATACTCCTCGCGCGAGAAAACGACATCTCTCTCGTCAACCCGCTCTGTGATTTCCCCGATTCGAATTCCTTCTGTTTTTCCAATGGGTGCAAAGAAGGCGATGCCGAGTGACAGCAGAGAAAGGGCGGCCAGCAGTCGGCACCAATCCGGCGGATTAAAAAGAGGACCGGCGCCGAACCAGAGAACGGTGAAGACGAGGAACAGGACGGCGCTTCGAAAAATGGGGCGGGCGGCTCTTTCGAAAATGGAGCCGGCAACGAAAGCGGCCAAAAAAAGAGAAGCGGCCAACCCGGATGCAATAAATATAAAGGATATGAGGCTCATTTCAATCGCATTACTAATTGAAACGGGGATCATCGTCAAGAAATATCGATTGGGTCTTGATCATCACCATCTTCCAGTATAAAAATCAGTCTTAATCCCGCCCAATGAGGAAATGCGGATGAAGTAAATGTGGATGAAGGAAACTCGGATGGAGGAAATGCGGATGGCGGATTTGTCACAATGTCCCAAGCCGGCGCTCGCCGCCGGAGATGAACTGCATGGATTCAAGATCAGGAAGGTTTCGCCCTTGCCGGAATTGCGGGCGACGGCCTATGAGGCTGTGCATCACAAGACGGGCGCCAAGGTGCTGCATCTACACTGCGATGATGCCGAGAATCTCTATGCCATTACCTTCCGAACGCCGCCGGCCGATTCCACCGGAGTGGCTCATATCCTGGAACACTCGGTTCTCGCGGGCTCAAAAAACTATCCCGTCAAAGATGCCTTCAATCACCTTTCCCGAAGTTCTCTCAATACATTTATCAATGCCTTCACCGCTCCCGATTTTACCTGCTATCCGATTTGCAGCCAGGTCCGGGCCGACTTTTACAATTTGGCTTCGGTCTATACCGATCTCGTTCTCCGGCCCCGGCTCGAGCGCAATACCTTTCTGCGCGAAGGGCATCACCTCGAGTTAAACGAGAAGGGCGACCTGGCCATCACAGGGATTGTCTACAATGAGATGAAGGGGGCCTATTCAACGCCGGAGAGAATTTCCCACAGCGCCACCCTGCAGGGTCTCTTCCCGGACACACCTTATGGCGTCGAATCGGGGGGGCGTCCCGATTGCATTCCGGATCTCACCTACGAAAACTTCTGTTCCTTCCATAAGCAGTACTATTCACCCTCCAACGCCCGCTTCTTCCTCTACGGGAATATTCCAACGCGGGATCACTTGGAATTTCTCGCGGGGCAGCTGCGGGATTTTGATCCCGTCGACGTTGATTCCTCCGTGAAGGATCAGCCCCGCTGGTCAGCTCCCCGGAACGTTACCCGGCCGTTCCCGGTCGGCGCGGAAGATTCGCTCGAGAAGAAATCCACCGTCAATGTGGCCTGGCTGACCGCGCCGGCCTCGGATTTGAAAGAACGGTTGACGCTCGAGATCCTGGAGCAGGCGCTCATGGGGAACGCGGCCGCGCCCTTGAGAAAGGCGATGATCGATTCCGGATTGGGCGAGGATCTATCTCCCGCCAGCGGCTTGATTACCTGGTACAAGGAATTGCCCTTTATCGTCGGCCTGAGGGGAACAGATCCGGCAGAGGCGGAGCAGATTGAGCGGCTGGCGTTGACAACCCTGGAGAAGATCGCCGCTGAGGGGATTTCACACGGTCTGCTCGAGGCGGCTTTCCACCAGGTGGAGTTCGGCGGACTGGAGATTACGCGCAGCCCTTATCCCTTCTCGATCACCTTGCTGTTTCGCGGCCTGAACACATGGCTTCACGACAATGATCCCTTGATCCCCCTCTCATTCGGGGCTCACATTTCCGCGTTGCGCGGGAAGTGGGAAGCCGATCCTGATCATTTCCGCAAGGCGGTTAAAAGATGGCTGGTCGACAATCCCCATCGTCTGCGCGCCATGGCTGAACCGAGCCGGTCATTGGCATCGGAACAGGAAGAAAAGTTAAACCGGGAATTGGCGGAACGAAAAGGAAAGATGACAGCGGGAGAGCTGGAAAAGATCCGCGAAGCCGCCGAGGCGCTCTTGGAGGATCAGCGGGTTGAGGATTCGCCGGAGGCTCTGGCGACTCTTCCCCGGCTCCGGGTGGAAGATATCCCCAAAAAAGTGGAGACGATTCCGACGGTGGAGCGATCCATCAACGGCATAAGGGTTCTGGAGCATCATCTTTTCTCCAACTCGATTGTCTATCTCGATGTGGTCTTTGATATTTCCGACATCCCCGAGGATCTTCAGATCTATCTGCCCTTGCTGGGGGCGGCATCAACCGGAATGGGCGCCGCGGGTATGAACTATGAGACATTCGCGACACGTAAGGCCTTGGTCACCGGCGGTGTCACGGCGGACTGCTTGGCCGGAACAAGGCTCGGGGATCAAACGCCGGTGGAATCGTTTGTTCTCCGGGCCAAGGCCTTGGAGCGGAATATCCCGGCGATGGTGGATATTATCCGGGATATACTTATCAGCGGGGATTTGGAAGATGCGGCCCGGCTGAAGGATATTGTCTCCCAAGAGCGGAACCAGCTGCGGGCCGCTGTCGCGCCCCAAGGACATATTTTCAGCTGGCGGACGGCGGCGGCGGGATTATCCCGCGAGGGCCGGCGCGATGAGCAATGGCACGGCGCTGTTCAACTGCGCCATCTGGGCGGGCTGGTTCAGTCGTATGATGAACAAAAGGGAGACATTCGCGAGAAACTATCCCGCTTGAGAAAATGGGTGTTCCAAAGCAATCGAATGATGATCAACCTCACGGGTGATGGATCCTGCCTTGCGGCGGTGTCCAAGGCCGTGGATGCGATGATCGCCGCCATGCCGGCTGGTGATCGCGCCGGCGACGCCGCAGGCCCGGCGATGTCACCTCAATTGAAACCGGCCCGTCCGGGAGTGGCGATCCCCGGAGAGGTTTGTTATGTCTCGCGTGTTATTGATGTTCCACGATATACCGATAAGACCGCTCCGGCGCTATGGGTTCTGGCCTCTCATCTCCGAACCGGTTTTTTGTACAAGAAGATTCGTGTTGAGGGCGGGGCCTATGGCGGCCTTAGCGTCTATGATCCCCTCAAAGGCCAATTCGTCATGCTCTCTTACCGGGATCCGAATCTCGAAAAGACGATCGATGTCTACGATGCGTCGATCAAAGCCTTCCTGGAAGAGGACATGACACCCGAGTCCCTCAGCACCACGATCATCGGCGCGATCGGACGCTTGGACCGGCCCATGGATCCCGCGGCGAAGGGGATGGAGGCGCTGCTGCGACTGCAGTTGGGTCTCGGTGATGCAGATCGCCAATCCTTCCGCGACAACGTGCTGCGTACCGATCTTGAAACCTTGCGCGGCGGCGCCGTGCAGTGCTTGGTCGAGGGGATGAAGACGGCGCCCGAAGCCGTCTATGCGCCGCGCGAGCGGATTGAGGAAGCGAATCGCAGCCTGAGCCGCCCCTTCGAGATCATGACGATCGAATAGAATCCTCATGATTTCCAGGGGCGTCCGGGCATTCGAGTGCGGGGGTTTTAAGGCCCCGCATATAACTTGTTGTTGATCAGTGTGTTGCAATTTGTTTCCGGCCGTGCTCAGCACCCCGCCTCAACCCAGGAATCATTGGAAATCCCACACCAGTCCGTCGATATATATGGATGTGCATCCAGCGGCTCCTGCAACTCTGTCGAATGAACGTATTAAACGAATCTATCCATAGCGCGGGGATCGGGAGGGAGCGATGAGATATTTTTCCTCAGCCATCATCCTGTTGAGCCTTCTGACGATTGTCGGTTGTAGCGGCGACGGCGGCGACGGGGGGACCAATCCCGGTCATGAGAATCCGGCGAACAGCGAGGTGATCGGTGTTTGGGCCACATCGAGCCAGTATGGGGAACACACGCTCTATTTCGATGAGAATCAACGGTGGCTTGATGTCAGCACGACCTTTGTCAGCCTGCCCGATTTCGATCCCTATCAGCCCGATCCCGTGTGGTTGGTGCAGTCAGGGGTTGATGGGGGAACCTACCAGATCAGCGCCGGATCGATAACGTTTACTTATTGGGATGACGAAAGGAGCGAGAGCTTCATCTTCGAAACGGAAGACTACTCCACCCAGACAAAAGACGATGACCTGCTGACTTTGGGAAGCAGATATTATCTTTATGAGTCCGCTATTACCGAGTTGATACAGGATCCTGTCCCGATTGAGACAATAGACATTACCACTACCGATAATGATGAGAGTTTCCCCTTCAATACTTATTCGACCGATGGAAGCCAATGGGAAACCGATTTCTTCGGCACATCACCGGTAACATTGCTGTTCGTTTCAATGGGAGGGCACCATCTCGAGGTCCGGATTGGGGATCGGGATTGGATAACTCTCGGTGAGATGATTCCTTTTGACGGATACCGAACTCTGGGCGTGCATGCCTACTTCAACAATCGGGACGGAATCTGGGAAATCCTCGCGGATCGATCGGAGGGCGGGGTGACCTTTACAAAGTTCGACACGAGTCAGAACGGGATTGTTATTGTCAGTGGCACGATTGACGGAGCGGTCCTATACGATACGCTGGACTTCTCCGGCGAATCGCTCACTCTGAATGCCTCATTTGAGGATCTTGAATGTCTTGTGGAGGAATGATGAAAGCCGGAATCACACATCACACATGGCTAAACTATCAATGGCTGAATTATCAATGGCTGAACCATCAATGGCTGAAGGGGACGGCCATTCCCCTCGTCGCGCTTCTACTGATGCTCTTCCTGGCGGGCGCCGGCACCGTCTCGGCCGAGGATACCGATCCGATCGATCCGGAATATGAGACTCTTTTGACGGAGAATCCTGATGATCAAGAGCAGCTCCGGGATATTGAAGCTCTTCTGTCGTCCGACATTGAATTGGAAGACAGCTTTATAGCCTACGAAGATTCGCTGGCCACCCATCCGGAACTGGCCGGGCAGGAGGAAGAACTGGCCGAAGCTCTGGCCGGGGATCCCGAATTACAGCGGCAGCTGACGGAGTTTGAAGGATGGCTTTCATCGGATCCCGAATCGGCGGGGCGCATGGCCTCTTATGACAGCCTGATGTCTTCGAACCCCGAACTGGCCGAGGCGGTGGAGGAGATGGAGCGACTGGCCGCCGAGGATCCCGATCTCTTGGAATCACATGGGGAGGCGATGGCGGCCATCGAAGGGGATTCGGAGCTGGCCGCGGAGATTTTTGCCGAGGAGGATGGACCCACGGATGTTGCAAGGGATCCCGCGGTTTCAGCTTATATTATCTATCTCAGAGGCCACCCGGCATATTACCACACCGGCTGGCGTATTTATCATTACGCCAGGCTGCATCCCCCGGCGGCGCGGGGGCTGTATTCACATTGGCGCTGGTTCCATCCGCGGCGAGATCTCTGGAGATCCTGGTGGGGTTGCCGGATCCGGGCTGCACACAATGTTAAAGTTCACAAGATCCTATGGCGGCGGCGGGCTTATCTGGGCCGCCGCCCGGCTCTCGCTCATCAGGTGTATCGCCACCGGATGGTCGTTTTGTCCCGACCGGCGCTAAGATGCCACATGAGTTTTTTAAGCAAGCACCAACGGCTGGCGCGGGCCGTTGTGAAACACCGGAAACAGGTGCGCCATTACAACGTCCACAAAGCCAAACCGGTCCGCCAACCCAACAAGAATCACAAGGCAAAACCGGACAAGAAGGCGCCGCCCCCGCCCAAAGCGAAGAAGCCGTCGAACACGCGTTAATTGTCTATCTGAGTCACCGCTGTGATGGCGGCCAGGACTTGGTTAAAGCCTTCGATCTCTTTGACCCGGACGCGATTCCGAATGGCGGTTTCGAGAGCTTCCATGTGTCTGCTGATCTGCGCCGCCTGAGTCCGGCCCCGCGATGTGATGTGTACAAGCACAGCCCGCCGGTCACCGGGGTGGGCCTTCCGGACCACAAAACTCTTTGAGCTCAACCGGTCGAGGGTGCTGGTCAAGGTGGAGCGCTTGCAGCCGGATATGATCTGCAGGACGCCCACCGTGCAGGGTCCGCATTCCCGTAAGTAGATCAGGATATGGGCTTCACCGGATGATAGGCCTGATCGCTTGAGGTGGTTTTCAAGATGACGGGTGATCTTCCGGCCGGCCTTATGAAGGGGTGCTAGAAATTGCAAGGGCATCGGCGCCTCCATCAAGTAAAATCCTCAGAGTCTGTCAAACATTCCGATATCGGATATTCCAATAACAGATTATCGTTTTTCGTATCCCAACCTGTCAACTCTTGTCCGCTGCATACGCCGTGGGGTATGATGCGCGAAAGTTTCACTTTGGGGGCTCGGATAGTGTGACATTGCGGATGGGAAGGATCGCTGCCGTATTACTGATGGGGCTGTTTTTTGTCATGGCGGCCACCGCACAAGAGTCCCCCGGGGAAGGAGCGCCGGAGGATGGCGCTGATCCGGCCGCTGGTGGAACCGCCGCCATCGAGGGACCGCCCGGCGCATGGGATTTCAGTATTTTTCCGGGTTTCTTTGTGACGCCGGAGACCGGATTCGGCGGCGGCGGGGGTCTCATCATCAACCGCCTGCAGAGTGAGAATTCGCCGGAGATGCGCCAATCGGCGATAGCCTTTGCGACGTTTTATACTGAAAAGAGGCAATCGATTGTCAGTATGGCCCCGGATCTCTATTTTAATGGCGACAATTGGAATCTGAGCGCCGAAGTCAGCTATATGAATTTCCCGAACACCCTCTTCGGGATCGGCAATGATACCCCGGAGGATTCCGAGGAAGATTATACGTTGGAGAGTTCGTCATTGGGGGTAAGAGTCCTTCGCAGGACCCTGCGCTCTTTGTACCTCGGGGCCTCGTATGCCGTGGAAAGAGGTCACATTCTCAAGAAGGAATCCGGGAGGCTTCTGGATAATGAAAATTTGCCGGGATTCAACGGCGGCCTCCGGTCCGGTGCAGGTCTTATCGTCTCTTGGGACAGCCGGAACAACACCTTTTACCCTACGAAGGGCAGCTGGTATCTCTTTGGAGGCGAAGTTTATGGCGGCGGTTTGGGCAGCGATTTCACCTATGAAACAATTCAGGTGAACCTCCGCCGGTATATAACATTGCGCCCGGCCCATATCTTAGCAGGACAAGTCCTGATCACCACCGCGCACGGAGAGGTCCCTTTCTACCGCCTGCCGCATCTCGGCGAACATCTGCGAGGCTACTATGCGGGAAGATATCAGGACAACGCCATGGCTGTAGCA
Source organism: Candidatus Eisenbacteria bacterium (assembly GCA_018831195.1). Taxonomy (NCBI): domain Bacteria; phylum Candidatus Eiseniibacteriota; species Candidatus Eiseniibacteriota bacterium. The sequence continues at coordinate 29,966 of JAHJDP010000065.1, forward strand.
CAGGTGGAATACCGGTTCCCGGTTGTGAGTCGGTTTTCCGGCGCCGTTTTTGCGGGCGCCGGCGATGTGTCCGATGGATTGGAAGCCTATCGCCTCAGAGATTTGAAATATGCGGCAGGTCTGGGCGCGCGTTATGCCATGAATGAGGCCGAGAAAATCAATCTGAGGCTGGATTTCGGATACGGCAGGCATGGCGGTGAGATGTACATCGCGTTTTTGGAGGCTTTTTAAGGAGCACCCGGCGCCGGCAGCTACAATGAATCTTCTTCTTCATCATCCAATTCAAAAAGGCGTCTCAAGCTGTTGATATCCTGGCTGCGTTCTTCCTGGGATCCCGCGCTTTTCAATCTGACCACGGGCTTTCGCATGAGGGTTTTGATAAAGGTTTGAAGGCTGTTTTCAACAGCCGAAGCGGTTTCTTCGGAGACCTTTTTGCGGACCCGGTTGACTTCCTTTTCCCGCAATTCTTCGAGAAAGGCCCTAAACTCCGTCACCGTGGGCCGCATGCCCATATCCTTGATCCACTCCTGGAAAGTCTCAAGCTCCTTCTCGATGATTTTGTCGGCCTTGGGAAGCTCCTTGCGGCGGGCCGCAAGGTTGAATTGTACAATTTCTTCAAGATCGCCCAAGCCGAACAGGTAGACACCGCGCAAGCCGGCCACATCGTCGTGCACATCACGGGGAACGGCGATATCCAGTATAAATAGCGGCTTCCCCTTTCGATGCGGCAAGGCCGAGCGGACCATACCCGGAAGAATGATCGGCTCGAGAGCCCCTGTCGTCGTCAAGACAACATCGACATCGGCGAGGGCCGCCGCCAACTCCTCCCACGGCCGCGTCCGCACAAGACCGCCGTTTCCGTCGTTCAATTCTTCCGCCAGCGCCTTGGCTTTCTCCGGGCTCCGGTTGATCACCGTCAGCCATCCGATGCCGTGCTGCAGGAAGTGCCGGGCCGCCAGCGAACCGGTTTCACCGGCGCCGACGAGCAAGGCGCGGTTCTCCGCGAGATTGTCAAAGAACTTCCGCGCCAATTCGACCGCCGCAAAGGCGACGCTGATGGCCCCGGTACTGATCTCTGTCTGACTGCGAACCTGTTTGCAGGCGCGGAAGGCGCATTGGAAGGTTCGCATCATGATCGGCCCGAGTTTGTGATACTCCTTCGCCAACCGATAGGCGTCTTTGACCTGCCCCCCGATCTGGGATTCGCCCAGCATCATGCTTTCCAGGCCGGAAGTGACCCGGTAGATATGCCGCACCGCCTCAAGATCGCTTTTGTGCGAGGCGAACTCTTTCTCGAACAGGGATCCATCGATTCCGGCATGCGTTAAGGCCTGAAGCAATGCGTCGCGGGTTTGGAATCCTTCCGAGGCCTCGAGGTAGATCTCAGTGCGGTTGCAGGTGCTGATTGGAATCGCGGATATAAAACCTTCCTGTTCCTCTAAATACTTAAGCATCAGCTTCACTTTGCCGGGATCGATATGCACCTTCTCGCGCACTTCGGTCGGCGCGTTCCGGTGATCGATTCCCCACATCTGCAGGTAGGATTCTCTTTCCATCACCCCTACCCCCGGAACCTGAAATTGTGAAAGCTTGGAAAGAAGTGATGGATCAGGGCGATAACGAAAACCATGATGAGGAAAGCGGCGATGGTGAAGATGTTCATCCGCCGGCCCCGCCAGCCCAGGAATTGGTAGCCGATAAGACAGACTGAATAGCAGATGAACACAAGCCATGATCCGATTATTTTTGGATCCATGGCGGAGATAGTAGATGCCGTCTCTTTATCAACCTGGCCTGAGATGGAATGCATCCAGAGATACCCGAGAATCAAGGAGCCGAACAGGAGGGGCACACCCAGTTTGTAGGCTCCCATGCTCATTCGCTCGAGCTTCTCCAGCGGCGGCAGCCGCCGGAAGAGCAATCCGAAATTGCGTGAGGCGAGCTGCCGGGCTTGTACAAGATAGAGGACCGCATAGAGAAAACCAATGCAGAGGGCCGTGTATGAAAGCAGAACCAGGATGACATGCCCGACAAAACCGGGTTTGCGAAGAAGGGGGTTGATCGGGCTTTGGCCGTACATGAAGGCGCTGGAAATAAACTCCAGGAGAAAGGCGAGACCCAAAATGAGGATTCCGGTTTCTCTAACCTTCAGCCGCTCTTCGATAATGATATAGATGACGAGTATGGAAAGGGCCAGCAATGAGCAGAACTCCAGCGGCGTTCCCATCGGGATTCTGTGGTAAACCATCGTCCGGTTTATAATCGCCGCCAAATGAATAAGAATGGTCGCGCCGCTCAAGCCGCGGCGCCATCTCAGCGGCACAGGTTCATTGCGGCAAAAATCCCAAAGATAACTGGCCCAAAGAACCAAATAGGAGATGGGCAGCAGCACTCTGGTCAAGCTGAGAAGTATCGGCATTTTAATCGGCCCTCATCCCTTCCATGAAGAACCCGGCGAGCGCAGGAACTCCAAGACTCTCATCGATGAAATCTCCGCCTCTTTTACGCAGTAGTTCACCGAGATGCCATGGTAGGAGCTTCCTGTGAGAAATAGGCCCGGCTGCCGGTCTAAAGCCCTCTCAATTTCAAGCAAACGGGCGAGGTGGCCCGGCTCATATTGGGCGATCGCCTGACGATGACGGATAATCCAAAAGTCCTCGGGCTGTCCCTGCAGGCCGTATAATTCTCTTAAATCATCAAGACACATCTCCACCAGAGACGCGTCGTCATGCTGCAATATGTCGAGCCGGCCGGGGCCTCCGGCCATGCAGCGCAACAGAACTTTGCCTTCAGGGGAGCGGCCGGGAAAGATGCTGGATGACCAAAGGACACCGAGGAGATTTCGTTTTTCCCTGCTGGGGATAAGCATCCCAAATCCATTCAGGTCGTGGGCGACACGGCTGCGATGATAGGCGAGTGTGATGACGGCCATGGGGACATATGGGATGCCGGCCAGTTGTTTGCAGAGATCCGGATCAGCGAGGTGATGGGCAATGGCATGCGCCGGCGCGGCGTCAACGACGGCGCCAAAGGGACCGAACGTTTTTGATCCCGCGGCGATATGCCACCGCTTGCCCTCGCTCCATACTCTTGAGATCGGGCTGCTGGTGTGAATGGTGGCATGCAGCGCACCGGCCAATCGATCGGTCAGCGTGGCCATCCCACCGTCAAAACTGTGCAGTACGCCGCTCGGCCCGGGAGAGGCGGAGGCCTGGCCGCTCTTCTTGCGAGCCCGGGATAACTTGATCAATGCTTTAAAGAGGCCGCCGTAATTTTTTTCAAGCTCCACCATGCGCGGGAAGGCTGCGGCGAGACTCAGCCGGCGGGCGTCGCCGCCGAAGATCCCTTTGACCATGGGGTCGAGCATCACCTCGGAAAATTCGGCGCCCAGCCGCCGCCGGCCGAATTCATAAACCGTTTCATCGGTATCGGGATCCAAGGCGGCGCGGCCCAAGTCATCGCGCGGCGGGATAAAAAATTCGCAGGCCATCCGCATTTTCGCGCCGATCGACAGAAGATCGGATTTGATAAAGGCCGGCGGCGTCATCGGCAGCGCGCGCATCCGGCCGCCGACCAAGAGGTAGCGGTGCCGCGTGGCGTCGGAGCTTCGCTGAAGCAGGGCGTTGACATTGAGCCGGTCGACCAGCCGGAGTGTGGCCGGTTCGTTGTCGAGGAATCCGTTGGGGCCGACTTCGATCGTGTACCCCTTCTGGCGCATTGTTCGAAGATATCCACCGATTTCAGCCGCTGATTCAAAGAGGGTGAGATCGAGCTTCACACCGCGTGATGCGGCGTCGCGTTCAAGATTGAACGCCGTGGCGAGACCCGCAACCCCGGCTCCGATGACGGCGACTTGTGGCGCGTTGTCAGACATGCATCTCCTGTCTCGTTGCGTCCGCCGACATGAAACCCTCTTGATAGAGCGTGTCCGCCAGGGAGGCGAGCCAATCCGCGTCGATGTTCAGGGCCGGGCCCCGTTCAAAATGCTCGATACCCCAGGCGCGGGCCTCCGCGGCCAGCTCGATATCCAGCTCGTACAGCGTCTCGATATGTTCGCACGAAAAACTAACGGGTTGAATCATCAGCCGGCGAATGCCCATGCCGGCTAGTCTCCGGGTTTCCCCGCGGACAGGGGGGCCAAGCCATTTGACCGGTCCGACGCGGCTTTGAAAGGCCAGCAGCGGCGATTCGTTTCCAGGCAGGCGGCGCCACCAATCCAGCGAATCCCCGCGGGCGGCCCCGAAGCATGCCTTCAGCTTCGCATGAACAGCGTTGACCGTCGCCGTCGTTTGTGAAAGATAGGGATCGCCTTTTTGTATAAATCGTTCGGGCAGGGAGTGGGCCACAAACAGAACGGCGCATCTCTCGGGATCCGCGCCCTCGGAGATCCACCGGCGCAGGACGGCTTCCACCGGATGGGCCAGAGCTTCAATATAACCGGGGATCAGATACCAATCCGGGACGATATGAAGCGCCGCGCCGTGGGCCTTTTTGCGCAGCGTGTGCTGCAGGAGTTTCAGGATGCTGCCGCTGGTGGCTTCAGCGTACTGGGGATAGGTCGGCGTCACGATGAATTGCCGGACTCCTTTTTTCAGCAAGGTCTCTATCGCCTCATGGGCGTAGGGGCGCCAGTAACGCATCGCGGGTTCAAAGAAAACGGAGATGTTCCGGCCGGCGAGAGATTGTACAAGAACATGCCCCTGTTTTATCGTCCATTCGAGCTGGGGTGATCCGCCGTGCGTATCGATCATGCTGTAACGTCGCCTGACGGCCGGCGCTCTTTTTGAGGCGATCATTCCGCCGATGAAGAATGAGAGCCAGCGGGGCAGCGTCAGGATGGCTGGATCGCGAAAGAGATTTTTCAGGAAAGGCTCCACGGCATCGGGGGAATCGGGGCCGCCCATGCCGCAGAGAATCAGACCCACCGGCATCTCCGGATTGAGCGGATCCCGTTGATAGAGATTCCGGCCGCCGCTGTCGAGAAGCCTGTAGCCCATAACACTCCTTAGATGGTCTTCGAAAAACGCCGGCTGCCGCTATCCCGATCAAGGTAGGCATCCAGCTCCATACAGACATTTCTAACAAAGAAGCGGCCCAGCTCCGTCACCCGGATCTTGTCGCTCTCAAAGATGAGAAAACCCTCCTCTTCGTATTTTCGCATTTGGTGCAATTCATCGGGAAGCAATGCGTCGAGACCGGCGCCGAACTCATCTATTGTAAGGTTGTACGGCAATTCAAGGTTGCACATGAGGTGGATGATGGCCATGCGGCGCATCCGATCGTCCCTGGTGAGGGTATGACCGCGCACAATGGGGAATCCGCCGGCATCAATCGCGTCATAATACTTCTGGAGATCGCTGTTGTTCTGGACAAAGCAATCGGCGATTTCACTGATGGCGCTCATCCCAAAAGCCAGCATATGCATCGCCGGCCGGGTGGTATATCCCATGAAATTGCGGTGCAGCCGCCGTTCCCTCAACGCGATGGATAATTCATCCTGCCGCAGCGCGAAGTGGTCGATGCCGATCCAGTCATAACCGGCGTCATTGAACATATCGATCGCCGTTTGGAACAGGCTGAATTTGTCATAGGCGTTGGGGAGGTTCCCGGTTTTGACCAATTTCTGCTGCGGTTTGACCCAGGGAACATGGGCATAACTGAAGCAGGCCACACGATCGGGTTTGAGACCGATGATCGATGCGAGGGTCTTTTTAAAGGATTCCCCCGTCTGCTCCGGCAATCCATAAACGATGTCGAGATTGACCCCCTCGAAACCTGATTCCCGGCAGGCTTTGAAGACATCGAGGGTCCGTTGCTTTGATTGGATCCGCCCGATGGCCTCCTGAACATTTCTTTCAAAATCCTGTACGCCAAGACTTATACGATTAAATCCGAGCTTGCGTAGATGAGCGATCTGCTCCGGATTGCTGATACGGGGATCGACCTCGAGGGACACTTCACTGTGGGTGTCAAGGGTGAATCGCGTTTTGAAGAGATTCAAAGCTCTTTCAAGCTGAGCGTCGTTCAGATAATTCGGCGTGCCGCCGCCCCAATGAATCTGCACAATGCGGCGGCCGGTCCCGATAATACCTGTCACCATTTCCAGTTCGCGCTCGACTCTGTCGAGGTACCCTTCGACGACTTCCCTTTTCTGCGAAGCGATCGAATTGCACCCGCAATAGTGGCAATGGCTTGCGCAAAATGGGAGGTGAAGATAAATGGAAAGGTCGTCTGCCTTTCTATCATTCAGTGTTTGCAGGGCCCGGCGGTATTCGTCTGCGCTGTATTCAGCCGACCAGATCGGTATCGTCGGATAGCTCGTGTAGCGGGGGCCCGCAATATTGTGTTTCTCCAACAGGGCCTGCGGAACTTCTATGCTCACGATGGGTCACTCCTCCGATAATTCTGCACGGTTTCCACGAGAACGTGAACCGCATCGATGGGCGTCGGCGGTGTAATGCCGTGTCCCAGATTGAACACATGCCCCGGAGCGGCCGATCCCGCCCGGCAGATGTCCAGCGCCCGCCGCCGGATCTCGTCAGAGGCGCCGAAGAGCACCATGGGATCGAGGTTCCCTTGAACCGGGAAGCCGCCAAGTTGTTTTATCGACCGGCCGATATCCATCGTCCAATCCAGCCCGATCATCTCAGCGCCGGATCGGGCGACGTCGTCGAGATAGGGCGCGGCGCCCTTCAGAAAGAGGGTGCGGGGGATGCCGGTGCTCTCGAGCTTGGCGAAGATTTTCCGGACAACGGGAAGAATGTGAATCCTATAATCTTCCGGTGTTAGAATCCCCCCCCAAGTGTCAAACAATTGAACGGCGTCGACGCCGGCCTCGACCTGCATCAAGAGATAATCGCCGACCTGATCGGCAAGCTTATTGAGCAGTTTTGCCAGAAGGTCCGGCCGGCTGTAGAGCAGCGTTTTTATATGGCGGAAATCCTTGCTGCCGCCCCCCTCTATCAGATAAGAGGCAAGAGTGAAAGGAGCGCCCGCAAAGCCGATCAGGGGCGTCGCGCCCAGTTCTGTTTTGAGGAGGCGAATGGCGTCGCCGACATAGGAGAGATGCTCCCGCGCGTCGACGATTCGAAGCGCCGTGATGTCTTCTTCATGACGAATGGGCTTTTCAATCTTCGGTCCCCCGGAATCAAAGTTAAAGGGAACGCCCATCGGTTCTAGCGGGACAAGGATGTCGCTGAAAAGGATCGCCGCGTCAAAACCAAAACGGCGGATCGGCTGCAGCGTGACCTCGCAAGCCAATTCGGGGGTCTTGCACAAATCGATGAAGGTGGTTTTCTCGCGGACGGCCCTGTACTCAGGAAGATAACGGCCCGCCTGTCGCATAATCCAGATCGGCGTGCGTTCCGGTTTTAATCCGGCAACCGCCGCCAGGTAAGGTGAATTCTCCGTTGAGCAGGACGTCTTTTTTTTCTGGCTCAATGTTTTATCCCATCTGTTGCGCCCGCCGTTGCGCGAAGGGCGTTGCGTGCGGCATCGATTGTCGCCTGAAGATCTTCGGCGGTGTGCGCCGAGGAAACGAAGCCGACCTCATAACCCGACGGCGCCAGATAGACGCCCTCTTCCAGCATGGAGCGATGAAAGCGGCCGTAGAGTTTCATCCCCTCCCGGCCGATTTCGGAAAAGGCCCGCGGCTGTTCCTTTTGAAAGGCCAGCCAAAAGAGAGATCCGAAGCGGATAAAACGCGCGGGGACCCCCGCGGCGTCAATAGCCTCTGTCAGGCCTTTCTCAAGCCGGGCGCTTTTTTGTTCAAGCTTCTCGTAAAAACCCGGCGCGCCGGTTTTCTTCAAGGCGGCCAGTCCGGCGGCCATGGCCACCGGATTGCCGCTCAGTGTGCCGGCTTGGTAAACGGGGCCTGCGGGCGAGATCTGATCCATAATCTCTTTGCGCGCGGCAAAAGCTCCCACCGGCATCCCCCCTCCGATAATCTTGCCGTATGTTCCCAGATCCGGCTTGATCCCGAACAACAGCGCCGCGCCGCCGGGGCCGACCCGGAATCCGGTGATGACCTCGTCGAAGATGAGCAGGGCGTTGTGCTTCGCCGTGAGTTCGCGGCACAGCTTCAGGAACTCCTCGCGTTGAATCAGGAGCCCCGCATTCGCGGGCACCGGCTCGATGATGAGGGCGGCGACCTTGTCTCCATGTTCCTTAAAAAAGCGGCTCAGCGCCCCTTCGTCATTGAGAGGCAGAACGGCCGTGTGCCGCGTGAAGTCGGCTGGAATCCCGCCGCTGGACGGGTTTCCAAAGGTGGCCAATCCGCTCCCCGCCTCGACCAGCAGGCTGTCGGCATGGCCGTGATAGCACCCCGCGAATTTAACAATGAGATCGCGTCCGGTGAATCCGCGGGCCAGACGGATGGCGCTCATGACCGCCTCCGTGCCCGAACTGACGAAACGGACTTTGTCGTAGATGGGAACCCGTTCCAGGAAGGCTTCCGCCAATAAAACCTCGCGGCGGCTGGGAGCGCCGAAACTCATCCCCTCGGCCACGGCTGCTTCCACGGCCGCTTGCACATCGGGATCGGCGTGGCCCAGGATCATGGGGCCCCAGCTTTGGCAGTAATCGATGTAGCTTCTTCCATCTTCGTCTTCGAACCGGCTGCCCTTGGCGCTCTTGAAAAAGATAGGATCGCCGGGCACTGCTTTAAAGGCGCGGACTGGGCTGTTAACGCCGCCGGGCAAGACATCCTGAGCCCTCCGCCACCAACCGGAATTTCCCGGCGGCCTTCCCGGTGCGGTCATTGAATCCATCCCTTCTGGCAGGCTTCCCGTCCATGGTATGTGATGATCAGATCCGCGCCGGCGCGCCGCATGGCGAAGAGATTTTCCAAGACCAATGCGGCTTCATCGGCATACCCCGCCGCGACGGCCGCTTTAACCATTGAGAACTCGCCGCTGACATTATAGACAACGACCGGCACAAGGCTCTCCGCGCGGAGTTTTGCGACAATGTCGAGATAAGCCAGCGCCGGCTTGACCATGATCATGTCGGCGCCTTCATCGATATCGAGAAGCGCTTCGAGCACCGCCTCGCGGCTGTTGCGGTAATCCATCTGATACGTTTTGCGATCCCCCTGCGGAGAGCTGTCGCAAGCGTCGCGGAATGGACCGTAATAAGCGCTCGCATACTTCGCCGAGTAGGCGAGGATTGAGACATTTGTATAACCTTTGTCATCGAGAAGATTGCGAATCCCCGCGACCCGGCCATCCATCATGTCGCTCGGGCTCACGATATCGGCGCCGGCCTCGGCATGGACCAAGGCCATTTTCGCCAACTGCTGCACGCTCTCATCATTGACGACCTCGCCGTTCTTCATGAGACCGCAATGACCGTGAGTTGTATAAGCGCAGAGACAGACATCGGTGATCAGGATGATCTCTTCGCCGAACCTTTCGCGCAGCGCGCGCAGCGCGCGCGGAATGATTCCGTCCTTGTCGGCGGCGCCTTCACCCGCTTCGTCTTTTTTACCGGGGATTCCGAAGAGCAGATGGCTCTTTAGTCCCAGCCCCACATCCGACGCGATCTCGCCCAGCAGGCTGTCGACGGAAACATGTTTCACACCCGGCATGCTGGGGATCTCTTCGCTGACGCCATTCCCCTCCACGACAAAGTGGGGGGTTACAAGATGCCGGGGAGCGAGGCTGGTTTCGGCAACGAGTTCACGCAAAATCAAGGTTTTGCGAAGCCGGCGAGGTCGTCTCAGCAGATCCATCAATCATCCTCCACTAACTCTTCGACGTGTGATGTCGGCGACAGACCAACCGCCCGGCAGAGCGACGGCAGATCCGGGTTTTCGGCCACGAAGGGATCGAATCCCTCGCCGCGGGCCGTCTCGGCGGTGGTCTCACCGATAGCGGCGCAGGGTAATCTCTCTTTATAAGCCAGGACAAAGGATGTTACGGCCGAGGGACTGGCAAAGAGGATAACGTCGCCCGGTTTGAATGGGTTTTCCGGCAATTCAGCGGCCGGCACCGGCTCGGTTTTGTACAAGGGAAGCTCCGTGACCGAAAATCCGGCCTGCGTGAGATCGGCCTTCGGCTGCGCCAGGCGCTTTAAGGCGCCCGGAAGCAGCACCCGCGCCGGCGCTTTCACCATCCGGCAAAAGAAGGTTGCCAGTTCATGGCCGGTCCTGACCCTCGCGCCCAGATCGTCACGATAGCCGCATGCGGCGAGAACGCCCGCTGTCCCCTCGCCCAACACCCCCAATTGCGCCGCCCCCGGACGGAGACCCGCTTCGAAAAAGGACCGGACTCCCTGCGGCGATGTAAAAAGGATCCAATCAAATCCGGCCGTGTCGACGGCCGCGGGCGCCTTGAGGGGCGAGAAGCGGATGAGGGGCAAGTTCAGCACGTCGATGCCGATCGATTTTAGGGAGGTCTCCCATTGCCGGTTCTGCTCGCGAGCCCGGGTCAATATGATGCGCCTGGGATTCATCGGGTGAATCTATGTCCTCTCGGTAATGATTTTCTCCGCCTCACTGGCCAACGCCATCGGATCCAGGCCGTCGATCTGGAAACGAAGCCTATTCTCAGGGGATTTTGGATCCTGCCAGAAGACGACCATCCGGTAGTGATCCCCTTCTCGCCGGACATTGACACCGAAAGGAAGTTGGCAGCCGGCTTCAAGAGCTTTTAGCAATTGACGTTCCGCACGAACCGCACGGGCGGCCTCTTCGCAATTCAAATGGCCAAGGAGGTCGGACAGGGGCTCCTCGTCGCGACACTGAATCCCGAGCATACCCTGGCCCGGCGCGGGAATGAAGGCCTCAACATCTAATGGACAAGAGACCAGGTCATCAAGTTCCAGCTCTAGTCGCCGGACGCCGGCGCGGGCGATCAGGATGGCATCATATTGCCCCTCTCTCAGCCTGTTGACGCGGGTCGGAACATTGCCGCGAAGATCCTTTATCTGCAAGTCGGGTCTTAGGATACGCAGTTGGGCCTGCCGCCGGGCGGCACTCGTGCCGATCACGGCCTTATCCCGCAGCGGAAGGATCTCCCTATCCGTCATTCGCTGAGGATCAACTCCATCTTTCCGGATCAAGAGCAGCTCCCGGGGATCCTCCCGGCCGATCATGGCCGCAAGGGTCAGCCCCTCCGGCATTTCCGTCGAAAGATCCTTGAGGGAATGAACCGCCATATCGACACGCCCATCCAACTGGGCATCCTCAAGTTCTTTGGTGAAGAATCCCTTTCCCTCCAGCTCCGAGAGGGGGACATTGTCGATCTTATCCCCTTGGGTCTTGATGACGGTGATTTCGGTCTCCGATCCGAGATGTTTGAGCAGGTCCTGCACATGATGAGCCTGCCACAGGGCCAGATCGCTGCCGCGGGTTCCGATTCGAATCTTTTTAGGCATGAAACAATCCACATCTCCTAGAGCAGTTTTCTTTGCATGGGTTGGCTTGATTCCAATCATACACAAATTTTCTGGGAGTTATCCTTATTATTTTAAGAATCTGATCTACTGATTGAGATCGTTCGGCTCACCGGCTTTGCCTCGGAGGCCTACCTCTATGCCGCCCCAACCCGCCGTGATCCACAGAGGACGTAAACAATGGATGTCGATGGGCGAAGGCCGCCTGAGGAAGCCCATGAGGAAGACGAAAGGGCCATGAAATGAGCCACGGTTTTGCTTATACACTTCATTAATTTTTAATGTTCAAACTCTGAGTCCTGACGGCTTGCGTTGACAAGCATTGGGGTTGAGGATATAAATCTTTAGTGAGGAGGGGATAGATGTCGTGGATTGACATTCCTGAAGCAAAACCACCTCAAATTACAGGCCCGTTCCCGGAGCCCCTGGACGGTATCCCAATCACAGATACCCGCTGCGGATGCCCCTTCAAAAATCGGTCATTTAATTCTCTATTAATTGGTAGGTGTTTTGGTGTGAAGTGATGCTAATAGGGAAAGAATAAATGTGTTTGAAAAGACCGATAAAAAAGTGGGAATTCAAAGGGCGGCGTCCAGGAGGTGGGGCTCAACAATGAATCTCGGCCGGATCTCTCAATAGGGTGAGGAAAGAGTCATGGATATAACGCGTCGGAATTTTTTGGGATTAACAGCCTTGGGAACGCTCTCGGCGGCGACGGGCACGAGTGCCGCGTCCTCTTTGCACAGGGAGCCGGTCGACAACAAAAAGGTCTATGGCGTTTTGGTTGATACGGTCCTGTGCATCGGCTGCAGAAAATGTGAATGGGCCTGCAATCAAGAGCACAAGCTGTCAGACAAAAAGCTGCAGGAGTATGAAGACAAATCGGTTTTTGACCGGCATCGGCGCCCGAGCGACTCAGCTTATACAGTCGTGAATGAATTCTCCAATTCAGAGGATCCGACGGGGAAAAAGTACCAGATAAAAGTACAATGCATGCATTGTAATCATCCGGCGTGTGAATCGGCTTGTATCGTAGGCGCTTTCAAGAAGGTGGAAAACGGAACGGTGAGGTACGATGCATGGAAATGTATCGGATGCCGTTATTGCATGATCGCTTGTCCGTTCCAGATTCCAGCTTATGAATATTCGAAGGCGATCGAACCGCGCGTCATGAAATGCACATTTTGCCTCCACAGGACGGAAGTTGGGAAGAGGCCGGCATGTGTGGAGATCTGCCCGAATGAAGCGTTGGTTTTCGGCACGCGGGAGCAGATCCTCCAGGTGGCCCATGAGCGCATTCAAGCCCGCCCCGAGAAGTATTCAGCCCATGTTTACGGAGAGCATGAAGCCGGCGGAACGAGCTGGATCTACTTGCTGCCGTACGACTTCAAGCACACAGAATTGCCCGCCCTCGATGATAGACCGATACCCGACCGCACAGAGAAGATTCAGCATGCGATCTTTAAATCATTTGTGCCGCCGGCGGCTCTTTATGGATTGCTCGGCCTGATCATGTATACCCAGAAACGGGATAGTCGTGGGGAGGAGGACTGAGATGAGCGGGCATGAAATTCCTACACCGATCAGAAAAGTGCCCTATTTCACAAAAGGAACATTGGTGTTGTTCGGTATCATGTGCCTCGGTCTGGCCACCTTCCTTGCCCGCTTTCTATTCGGATTGGGCGCGGTGACAAATCTCAATGATCAGTATCCCTGGGGATTGTGGATTGCCATTGATGTCGCGACGGGGGTTGCTCTGGCGGCGGGGGGGTTCACAACAGCCGCGCTCGCCGAGATTTTCCACCGGGGCAAGTACCATGTTATAACCCGTCCGGCGCTGCTGACGGCGATGTTGGGTTATACATTCGTTGCCATAGGCGTTGTGACCGATCTCGGGCGCTATTACAACATCTGGCACGTGCTGCTTCCGCCTTTCTGGCAGGGCAATTCGGTTCTCTTCGAAGTCGGCATGTGCGTCATGATCTATCTCACCGTACTTTATGTCGAGTTCCTCCCGATTGTTGTGGAGCGTTTCGTCGGGCGGGTCAATTTCCCGGGTCCATTCTCCATCTTTAATAAGATCGTTGATCTCTTCCTTAAACTTGCCGGGCGTGCACTGCAACGCGTCCTTTGGGTTTTCATCATCGCCGGGGTGGTGCTTTCCTGCCTGCATCAGTCCTCGCTGGGGACATTGATGGTCATCGCGCCGTACAAGATGCATCCGCTTTGGTATACGAGCCTTTCGCCGCTTCTTTTTTTGCTTTCGGCCATAGCGGTCGGGTTTCCCATGGTGATCTTTGAGTCGATCCTGGCATCACGGTCTCTGAAACTGAAACCCGAAACGAAGGTCCTTTCCTCCATCGCGCGCTATACACCGATCATCTTAGGGACCTATTTTATTGTTAAAATTGGTGATATCACGCTGAGGGAGGCCTGGCCGTATGTCATCGAAGGATCGCTTCATTCTTTCATGTGGAGTGTGGAAATGATCCTGGGCGTTGTCACGCCCATCGTGCTCTTCTCCATCAAAAGGGTTCGGAACTCCGTCGGGGGGCTCTTTACCGGCGCGACCCTCATTGTTCTCGGAGTCGTTCTCAACCGGATAAACGTGTTTATCATCGCCTATAAACCCCTCTATGCCGTGAAACCCTATTTTCCCACTTTCTGGGAAATCATAGTAACAGCCGGGCTTGCCTGCGCACTGGTCCTGATCTACAGGTTCTTTGTGATGAATCTTCCTGTGATCTCGGTGCCGGAGAAAGATCTTCAATCCGCCAGTACAAGGGTCGGGAGTTGACAAACGGACTTGTTCAAGTCAACGAGGTGGTGTCATGGTCGCAAAAGCATTTTTTAAGGCGGTATGTCATCTTGTCGGGATCGGTGTGATACTCCTGTTTTATCCGGTCATCAGCAGCGCTCATGATCCGAATGAACCCAGCGATCTTGATTGTATGGAATGTCATACCTGCGAAGAACCGACGCTTGAGAATATGTGCCTCAAAGCTTGTCCGAGACTGGCTTCCGCCCACAAGACCGCCGGTTTTGATCTTTCAAAGAGCCCCGATATCCTCAAGCTGGACGATCTCGCGGACCTCTATGAGGCGACTCTTTTTAATCACAAAGGCCATGCCGAGATGACCGATCGCGGTATCGGATGCGAGGTCTGCCACCACTACAGCACTTCGGATGATATCCCGCTCTGTTCAGATTGCCATGTTCCCGGCAATGAAAACACCAATCTGCGGATGCCCGGACTGAAGGGGGCGTTTCACCGTCTCTGTCTCGGATGCCACCGTGAATGGAGCCACGAGACGGAATGCGATGTCTGCCACGTACCTGCAAAGGATGGAGCCCTGGAAGCTTCGGGTTACGACCGCTCTGATATCATCGGCCGGGAGCATCCCAAGTTGGTGCCGCCTGTCACAAAGATTCTTCAGGTTGATTTTGCAGAAGGGCCGGTTGTCCGGTTTCCCCATGCCGAGCATGTGGAATCGTTCGGATTCGAATGCGTCGATTGCCATCAGAATGAAAGCTGTGATCAGTGCCATGACCTGCAGCGGAGCAGCTCCGGCAGGGATCCAAAGAAAGCGGCGCATGCCGATTGCAAGGCCTGTCATGAGGATGATAAGTGCTCAAAGTGCCATACCTCTCACGATTCAGCCGAACCACTGTTCAATCATGAGGCCCATGCCGAAATGACCGAGCGGGGCGTCGGGTGCAAGATCTGCCATCACGATGTCGAAGAGAATGATATCCAGGCCTGTTCGGCGTGCCACACCTCAGTAGAAAAGGGAGCCCATATGGGCCAGCCGAGCCTGCAGGGGGCTTATCACCGTTTGTGTCTCGGCTGTCATCGCGAGTGGGATCACGAGACTCGTTGTACCGCCTGTCATCATCCATCCCAGACAAAAGATCTCGAGGCCGCGGGGCAGGACCCGACCGATATCGTGGGGCAAAGTCATCCCAAACTTATCCCGCCCATCACAAAGGTCTTTCAGACAAATTATAAGGAGGGGCCGGTTGTCAGATTCGCCCACTCCGATCATATCGAAAAACAAGGTTTCGAATGTGTCGATTGCCATCAGAAGGAGAGCTGCAATCTTTGTCATGATCTGGCGAAGGACCCTACAAAACGGGATCCATCAAAGGAACATCATGAAGATTGTAATGCCTGCCACGCGGGTGATGAATGCGTTCTGTGCCACAAGGCCCATTAGAAGCAGGCGGGCGGATCCGGTAATTTGTGAGGGGGAAAACCCGCAAATTGACATTAGGCAGGACTCAGCCATCTTCTTCACAGGATTAGTATATTGATTTAAAGGCTCACTATCTGTTATTGATATTTCCAGGTTCTGCAGGGTGGCCCGGCCGCGCCGAGAGAGTCAAACACACCCCGCCACCCGCTTTCAAAGCCAGCTATTTGGGGAGGGATATTGTGTTGTCTCAAGAATTGGTCCGGCGCTGCCTTGTTTTACTCGTCTTGATCTGTCTGGCCGTCCTTCCGGCGGCCGCCCAGGATTTTACAAACGAAGATTGTGATGCTTGTCACGCGGACACGGGCGGGGATCTTCCGGAGGTTTCCCATAGCACGCTCATGAGCAGTGTTCATGCCGATCAACTTTGCACCGACTGCCATACCGGTATTGAGGAGCTGCCGCATAGCGAAATCCTCCCGCCGGCGGAATGCGGCGCCTGCCACGGCGATGTCGCCGAGTCTTATGTAAAACACGGTCTGGGGATTGTCGGCGTATCAACGGCGATTCCCAATTGCATCGATTGTCATGGCACCCACGACATCAAGCCGGTGGCTGATAAAACATCGAGAGTCAATCCCTTGAGGCTTCCACAAACATGCGGGAAATGCCACGAAGACGAAAAATTCACCGAGGCACAGGGTATTCGCTTCAAACACCCCGTCAAGGTTTACTCGGTGAGTGTTCACGGACGGGCCGCGCTGGGGGGCGTTTATTCGGCCGCGAGCTGTAATGACTGCCACTCCGCGGGTGGGGATGCCCATCAGATCCTCTCTCCCGGTGATATCAAATCGCCGATCAACCATTTCAACATCACCAAGACCTGCGGGCAGTGCCATCGATATATCGCTCAGGATTATTCCGAGGGTATTCACGGGCAATTGACCGAACGGGGCGAGGTGGAATCACCGATTTGTACAACCTGTCACGGTGAGCATAATATTCTGCTTCACGACGACCCGCGATCCCCGGTCAGCTCCCACCGCCTGGCCGAGGCCACCTGCTCGCCCTGCCATGAATCGGCCGCCCTAAACGAGAAATATTCGCTTCCCACGGGAAGGCTTCACAGTTTCCGCGATTCTTATCATGGCCTCAAGAGCCAGGCCGGTGATATCACGGTCGCCAACTGCGCCTCATGCCATGGCGCCCATCGGATTCTGCCCGCATCCGATCCCACCTCGACGGTGTACAAGGGGAATCTTGTGACAACATGCGGTGGATGCCATCCCAGCATCACACCCGAGATGGCCAGCACCCCGATTCACGCCTCCTCCACCGGGATTCAGGCCGGCGCCGCCGCCGTCGTGCGGGCCATCTATGTGTGGGCGATCGCCATCATCATCGGGGCCATGGCCCTGCACTGGCTCATCGATCTTATCCAGCAGATCCATGTGACAATGAAGAAGAAAAAACAGGTTAAGCGGATGGACGCGGATGAGGTCGTCCAGCACTTCTTCCTCGCGCTCTCTTTTACATTACTTGTCATCAGCGGTTTCTCCCTCCGGTTTTATGATGCGTGGTGGTCGAAGCTGTTCTTCGGCTGGGACGGCGGGTCGGCGTTCAGGGGAACGCTTCACCGCGTCTGCGGCGTTGTAATGCTGATGGTGACGCTCTGGCACATGCTCTTTCTCTTGACCGCCAGGGGGCGGCGATTCTTAAGAGACATGGCGCCCGGCTTCCTGGATGTAAAGCAGTTCTTCCAGATGATGGCTTACAATTTGGGCCGCCAGGGGGATCATCCCCAATTCGGCCGTTTCTCCTATGTGGAGAAGGCGGAGTATTGGGCGCTCGTTTGGGGAACGGTTGTCATGGCGATTTCCGGGCTCTTCCTCTGGTTCGACAATTTGGCGATCCACTGGTTCCCCAAGGGGTTCCTCGATGTCATGCTTGTGGTTCACTATTATGAAGCCTGGCTGGCTTTCCTCGCCATCTTGATCTGGCACATGTACTCAACCGTATTCAGTCCCAAGGTTTATCCCATGAACCCCTCCTGGCTTACTGGAAATATGCCCGAGGAACAATTCAAGGCGGAGCACCCTTTGATCAAGATTCCGGAACCGAAGAAAGAAACGGAGTCGTAGGGAATCATGAGTTTTCGTCGCGTTCGGAAGCGGCCGCCCCGTTCGTTCTAGAAGATCATGTGATAAACTAAGATGTTATGTTGAGAAGAATCGGAAAATATATTTTCCCGGTCGCGGGTTTGTTGCTGCTATTTTTTCCCGGCCAAGGTGATGCCTTGGACGGAAGGCTCGATATATGGAATTCGCATCAGAATGGCCGGGCCGGCGCAGGATCCTACAATACCTTTTCAAGACGTGAAACCTATGTGCTGAACCAGCCCTTCACCCTCCTTCAGGAAATCATGGTCTCCACACGGCTCCGCTGGGTTCGTGAGTTCTCGGGCAGCGAGACAAACGGGCTGTCGCAGGAATGGGATAATCATACGCTGCAACCCTCCTACTCGATGAGTTACAGAACCCGGCGGCTGAACCTCGGATTGAAGGGCGATTGGTTCGAAAAGGAATCCTCGGGCGCGACGGCCCTTGCGCCCTTGTCCACCCGCAGCCAGCATGGCGGATGGTTCAATGCCCGCAGCGACCGAGGGACGCGTCTCAACATCAATTGGACACAAACGCTATCTAAAAGAGAAGGAGAGATTGGGGGCGACAAAGAAACCCGGGAGAAATCAGGGTTTTTGGACGCCGAACAATCTCTGGGCACGATCGGGCAGATCCAGTACAAGTTCTCCGCTCTTTCCAGCGATGTCGTGGATCGGCAGGTCCAGCGTACAGATTATTCACATGGGTTCGATTTAGGCGCCGACAAACGATTTGCCGATAATCGAATCGATCTGTCCGTTCGGGCTCGAACTCAATATTTTATACAGAAAGCTGAGACGGGCGGGAGTGTTGAAAACACGGTTCTTCTTCAGCCTTTTTCCGGGCATGCGTTGCTTGATGATACGCCTGAGATTCACGATCCCCTTGAAGGAGATTTGATCAGCGTTCCCGAATTGTTTGACCGGGATCGTGAAAGCCCCACCTCGATCAATATAGGCGATTCGGCTCCGGTCGTGCGGGAGTTCGGAGGGGATTACCGGAATATACAATATGATTTCGGCGATCAGGAAGAGCTGAGTTCGGCAATCCTCTTCGTCGATGAACGCTTGCTGCATCCCGAGTTGTTCCAGTGGCGCCTCTTCGTCACGGATGATCCCGAAGGGCGGATCTGGACTGAGCTGGAGACGGATAGATTCAGTATTGGATACAATGAATGGAGCAATGTTCACCAAGGGTGGGCCATCGATTTTAATGACACTGTTTCCGCCCGCTATTTCAAGCTGGTCGATGTCAAATTCGGTCCAACAGTACCCGATCTTTTTATCACCGAGCTGGAGGTTTACACGCTCGATGTCAACGAGATCGAGAAAACAGAAGAGCGTTCGCGGAATGACAAACTGGATGCGAGTGTCAGCCTCACTCCCATACCCATTCTCAATTTCAGATACCAGACGACCCTGCGGCAGCGCGTTTTTTACGAGATGGACGGCCGGGATCTTGATGCCGTGACCCAGGGTTTTCACTCACGGCTAAAATTGGGCGGCCTTATTCTCACCGGCATGGTTCAGACCTACCGGCTCACCAGGGAGGCGCAGAGCAGCACCAATGTCGAGGATTATGAGGCGGCCATCGCCCGGGGATCCACGACGCGGTTTACCACCAAGCTCTCTTGGAATCATTCCGTGGATCACAGCACCCATCAGGACAAAACAACCAATTATGTCACACTGGCATTATCCTGGCAGGCGACCCCAAGGCTGCAGATCAAACAGAGATTCAGCCATGGCCGGCGGGAGGATTTTATTCTCGATGTAGAATCAGTTTCCAACGCCATTGCGACCTCAATTTCGACTCGTCCCCTATCAAGTCTGAGCCTTGATTTTAATCGAACGGATCGATGGGTCAACACGGAGGCGGGAGCGGGGTTTCAGAGGTTTGACAATACCAATCTTACGCTCAACTGGGCACCCCTCCCCTTGATTAGCTTTTCGAGTACTTGGCTCTATCAGGTGCGGAAGACAACCGAATGGAGCGCCCGTCACTCTGTGGCCTGGTCTCCCCTTAGCGGTGGCAGTGTCGAAATCCGAATCAATGGCAATGGATTCCAGGATTCCAGGACCGATGCAACACAGTGGGGCGGCGGTGTTTCGACGAAATGGCGGATGCGGCCGAGACTCCTTTTGGAGGGGGGTATCGAGACCCAGAGATACGAAGTGTCCGGGGAGAGAGTTAGGGCTCCCATCAGCACGAATATGCGAGTCAGTTGGTCTTTTTAGGTGATTCCTTATAAAGTGTGATGAAGGATCACTGATCTGAAGAGGATGGGGCGGGAGGACTTTTCATGAATCGATGGGTCATGCCGGCAATCGCCAGGCTGCTCCTTTTGCTGGTGGCGGGGACTCTTAGCGGGTGCGCCTCCAGCGGGGAGAGCTTTATCCATCCGAATATGGATTTTGGACACGTTCAGCGTTGCGCGATTCTTCCCTTCCAGAACCTGTGCTCCGACGACCTTGCCGATGAGAGGCTGCAGTCGATTTTTCTCATGGAAGTTTTGAAGAAGGAGAGGCTTGAAATCATCGATCCGGGTGAAACCCTCTCGGGCATGTTGGTCCAGCGATTGAGCCCCGGGAAGGAACTGACCCCCCAGCAGGGGGTCGCCTTGGGGAAGGAACTGGGCGTGGATGCGATCTTTTTCGGAGTCGTCGAAGAGTATGGGATCAATACGGCAGATCGGAAAAGGGGTCCGGAAATCACATTGGTTCTGGGGATGATGGAGACCGAAACCGGAACAACAATCTGGCGTTCACAAGTTCATAAAACCGGGATGTCGATATGGAACCGGCTGTTCGGTGGAAGTCCGGCAAGTCTATACGATGTCTCCCGCAATGCTGTCCGGCAGGCTTTGAAATCGCTATTCTGATGATGATTCCACGGGAGGTTCGGCTTCAGTTCTTCGGGATCCTCTTTGGAATCCTCCTGGCCCTTCCCTCGGGATCGCTCGGGCTTGTTCCGTTTCCGGCGGACTTTGTTCCGCCGGCCGCGGAAAGCTCGCCCGCGGATGGATCCCAAGCGGAGATGAGGGAGATCCGGTACAGATCGGCCCTCTTGTTTTTCTTTTCAAACCGAAGTGTTTATCCACTGCCCATCGATCCGTCACACATCCGCCTATCCGGGCAGGAGATTCTTGCGACGGATCTGGAGCCGTACGGATATGACTTTGTTCCCTATCTGGAGTTGGAGCCTCTGCTCCAGGAGTGGAGGATTCGATCCGGCAACGATCTGCATTTCGATTTCCTGGCGGAGAGCTCAAGAGAGTTATCATTGGACCGCCTGATGGTGGCCGACCTCGTTGTTTATGCCGACCGCCTGCTCCTTCTGATCCGGGCTATCATTCCCGATTCGGGCCTGATGGCAGGTGTCGATGTGGCCGAGACGTTGATCCCTCCTGAGGTTTGGGATTCTTCTGCAGGCAGCCAAGCCGCATGGGATAAAGAAGTTGCCAAAATCAGCGGGGAATTGGCCCGCCGGTGGTTGGAAGTCACGCCGAGAAAAGGACAGCAGACCCTGGTTGTACTGCCGGTTTCGCCGGCCGGCATCGAGGCGGCCCAGGCCGACTTATCGACTCATTGTCTTCTCCGGTCCCTGCTTCGGTTGGAACGCTGGGTGATGCCTGATCCATCCCTGGTTGTATCGTCCCTCTTAAGAGAAGGGTACGATCCCAAGCGACTGGAACCGATGGCGCGGCGAAGCCTCATGTCCCGCTTTAACGCGGAATCCATACTTCAATCACATCTGTTATCATACGGGATAAAAACGGAGCAGAGAGGGCCGCGGTATGAGTCTGAGGACGATGATGGTGCGGTCGGATCATCCCCCCGGGGAGTGCAATTGCCGCTCTATCTAGCCCTCATGATGATCAATGGCGATTCCGGACGGATCATCGCCGCAGGCGCCGAGTATATGGAGCCGGAGAGTTCGATCGGCCTCTTTGGAGTGATCAAGGGGGTCATGATGTCTCGTCGGATACAAAAAGGAACGGATCGCCTGGTGAGCCGTTTGCCCTATAAAGAGGATCTTTAAATCATGGATCGACCCCGGTTTTGGAGTTGTCTCCTCGCCATACTTTTCATGGCAGGCCCGCTTCTGCACGGTTCCTCCAGGGTCGCCGCCGCCGATGCCCCTATGCCGGCCGGGGCCGCCGTCCTCGCTCTGGTGGATGGTGATCCCATCACAATGACCGATCTGGAGATCATCCTCCCCCGCCCGAAACCGAGTCTCACGGCGGAAGAGCTTCAGGGATATTCACCTGAGTCGATCCTCAAGCGGATGATTCAGAACAGGCTCTTGGAGCAGGAAGGGTACCGCCTCGATGCGCAGGAAGACCCGCAGATAAAGAACCAGGTCGAAGAGTTGATGAGGCACCGCAGCGTGATCGCTCTTCTCGATTCGATCTCGGCGCCCGTAGAGAAACCGAAACCGGGCGAGTTGGACAGCCTTTTCACGAAGACAAATAGAATGAATCGGATATCCCACATCCTATTGGATGATGAAGCCTCCGCTCTGGCCCTGCGTGACAGTCTGAAGGCCGGCATTCCTTTTGCCACATTGGCGGATCGACATTCCCGGGACACGACCTGGGCCGGCAAGGGAGGGGACATCGGGTGGGCTCGTGAGGGAATGTTCATCCCCGAATTCGAGACACTGATGCCACAGCTCTCGGTGGGAGAGATCGGTGGGCCGGTTCAGACCGAAAAGGGCTGGCATCTGGTTCTTCTGGCGGAAATCCGGGATGAAACCGTCGGGCAATCCGATGCCATGCAGGACGCGCTGGTTGATGCCGTGATGAAGGATCGCGTGATGACGGTTGTTAAAGCTTATGTGGAGGCATTGAAAGAGAAATACAATGTGACCATTGATGAACCCCTCCTGCAAACACTCGATTACGGCTCTCCCGATCCCGAGGTGCAGAATCAGCTGCGCGACAATGAGGCTGTGCTGGCCACATTGCCCTGGCGGCAGATCAAAGTCAGCGAGTTGACCCGGGCCATGCGTTTCCAGCATTTCCACGGCATCGAAAACAAGCCGAATGCGCCTGAGCTCCGCGATAAAATGTTTGGCGAAGTCCTGGCCGAATCCCTCCTTCGGCATGAAGCCGCCATCCTTCACTTACACAAAAGACCGAATATCATCATGGAGTCAGATGCGCTGGAGCGCCAGCTTCTCCGGGAAAAAGTCCTCAATATGATCGTGGATTTCCCCTTCAACCCAGATGAGAAGGAGATAGAGAGTTTCTATAATGCGCACTCTGAAGAATTCACACCCAAGGCCAGATTGCGGGTGAATGGCGCCTTATTGGGGAATGAAGAGGCGGCGCGCCGGTTTCGGGAGAAGTTGGAGGAGGGGGCGAGTCTGAGTTGGCTCATCCCCAGGACGCCCGCAGTCAGTGACCCCAATCCGGTGGCATTTACGAATTGGGTCGACGCCCAGATGCTGGGCCTCTCCAGCGATGTTGACAAGGGAATGCTGCTGGGACCTTTGCCGTTCGAGGGAGCCTGGGCGGTGGTGAAGATTGTGGAAATCGAAAGGGTCACAGCGCCCCCATTGGCCCAGTGCCGGGGGCAGGTCCTCCGATCGTTGAAGAGTCAACGGACACGTGAGGCGGTAACCGATGCGGTTGCCCGGCTCGAATCGGCCGCGACAATCGAAATCATGGATGGGGCTTATCAAAGGATCGAACAACGCATCCATGATTGGATGGGAATGTAGAAGACGGGAATGCAAAGTATGGGAATAGTGACAAAGCCGCAGGTTTATCGGATTGATCCGGCGAAGAGACAGGGAGATTCAGGGTGAGACCAGGAATACAAAGAGATCGCGCTCTGCCATGGATGGGGATCCTCGTGGCTTTGGCACTTGCAGGCCTCATCACCCTTCCGAGTGGTCCGGGGGCCGCCGACCGATTCAAGCAGAAGGAATGTCTTGATTGCCACAAAGAGATGGAGTCGGCGCTCAAAGAACGTCATGCGCATGATCCATTCAAGGCCAAAAAATGTGATGCCTGTCACAAACCCCATGGCATCTTGGGTGCTCTCAATTTGAAGGCGGAGGGCGCGGATCTCTGCCTCGGGTGTCATGAAGAATTCGGCGCGAAGATGGAATCGGCGCATCTCCATGCCCCCATGCAGGGTGGAGATTGTTTAACTTGCCATTCCGCTCACGGCACCGGCCGCCCGGCTCTTCTCACGCACGAGAAAGGAGAACTCTGTTTCGCATGTCATGACCGCGGTCCGTTTGAGAGAGCGCATGTTCATGAGCCGATGGCCGCTAAGGGGTGCGAAGCCTGCCACGATCCCCACGGATCGGAGCATGCCGGGCTCTTGACCTCTGAATCCATTGATCTCTGCCTGGGCTGCCATAACAATAAGGCCACCCTGCGGGAGAAGCACGGTGGCACGGATATAACCACGGCCCGTTGCGTTTTCTGCCATGATCCGCACTCGTCGGCGGAAGCCTCGCTGCTCTTGCCTTCGATCCACAGCCCGGTCGCTGATATGGATTGCGAATCGTGTCACACGTTGGATGATCAGGGTTTGGTCACAGCTTCCGCCGGTGACGAGATTTGTCTTGAGTGTCATGACCTGGAAATTTCTGGAATAGCCGTACCGCACGCACCTGTGGCTGATGGGGATTGCCGTTCCTGCCACTCCCCCCATGGAAGCGCCTACCCTTCCCTGCTTGTACAAAGAGAAGATAAGCTATGCGAAGAATGCCACGACCCGGCCGGCTCGGGCGCATCCGACGCCCACCAACCGGTTGCGGATGGGCTCTGTTCCGATTGCCACAAGCCCCATGGAACCGACCATCCCGCCCTTTTAACTTCCGGGATCAATGATCTCTGCCTTTCCTGTCATGATATGGATCTCCAGGAACCGGATGGCGGCAGTCTTCATGCTCCTCTTGCAAAGCAGGAGTGTACCGTCTGCCATAATCCACATCGTTCCCGGCAGAAGCCCCTGCTTGTGGCCGGCAGCGGGGAGCTGTGTTTGTCGTGTCATCTAAAGATTAAGCTCCGCAATGCGATGGAATATCCTCACGCCGTCGTGGCGAGCGGGGAATGCATCGCCTGTCATGAGGCGCATCTTTCAAGCCGAAGGAATCTCCTCAAGGGGGCGGCGGGCGATCTTTGTATAAGCTGCCACGGCGAAATGGTGGAAGAGTCGCCGAAAGGAAGCGTGCATGCGCCGAGCAAAGAAGGCGAGTGCCTCACCTGCCACGAACCGCACGGGGGCGGGCGCCCGGGTATGCTGACCGATGATCCGGTGGCGATATGCGCCGGCTGTCATGACGATGTCGCTGATCCAACCGCCTTTGCGCATGGCCATCAGCCGGTTATTGACGGCAAGTGTTCTGATTGCCACGACGCCCACCGATCCGACAGCCCGGCCCTGCTGGCCGGTCCTTCACCATTGATTTGCATCGGTTGCCACCCCGACGTTGTCGATGTGGAAGGGGCGCAATCGATCCATCCTCCCAGCCAGGGAGATTGTCTGGCTTGCCACCTCCCGCACGGGGGTGGGGAGGCCGGGCTCCTGGTCAAGTCGTTGCCCGCGCTTTGTTTCGATTGCCATGATGAAGGATCAGAATTCAAGCGAATTCACCTTAAATTGGATACCGCTGGAATCGATTGCTCGACCTGTCATGAACCGCATCACTCGCAGCAGCCTTCGCTCTTCCTGGCTCAGTCGCATGCGCCCTTCGAAGAGAGGGATTGCGCGGTCTGCCATGATCCGATCGGTGCAGGGACGCCTGCCGCTGAAGTCTGCAAGGAGTGCCATGATCTGCCCCAAGCAAGTCTGGCGAAGGCAAAACAGCATGCGCCGTTCCTGGAGGGTGAGTGCACCGCTTGCCATAATCCGCATGTGGCGGAAGGAGCATCGCTGCTCCCGGTCCGTCCCGTGGACGCCTGCAAGGAGTGCCATGACAGCGAATCCCTTTACCCCGACGCCGAATTGGCTCATGAACCGGTCCGCATGGGTCAATGCGAACATTGTCATGAGAGCCATGGCTCGGAACAGGCGCCGTTACTGAAGGTAGGCCGCAAGGATCTCTGCTTCAGTTGCCACGAAGAAATGCGGAGTCGGCTGCAATATGCAAATGTTCACGCGCCCTTTGCGCAAAACAGTTGTGATGATTGCCATGACTCCCACGGGACAAATTTTCCGGGAATCCTGACTCAAGAGGTCCCGGCCCTCTGCTTCAAATGTCATGACGCGGGGGATTCCCAGATGACGGCCAAACACGGGGGCATGTCCCTCACCAGTGTCGACTGTCTGGGGTGTCACGATCCACATGCCTCGAAGGGGGCCGCCCTTTCGTACAAGAATGTGCATGCGCCTTATGAGGGGGGAGATTGCAACGATTGCCATGAGGCCGGCACGAGAAGAATAAAGGGCGGCGAGAGAGAACTTTGTTTCAGCTGCCACCCGGGCACGCGGGAGGATCTGAAAGAAGGCAAACTGCATCAGCCGCTGACGGGAGATTCACCCTGCACCGCCTGCCATGAACCCCATACGGCGCCGCAGGAAAAGCTCCTGCGGGTGACGCAGGATAAGCTCTGTGAAAAATGCCACAGCGAGGCCGCTGGAGAATTCAAGCAGGCGGCGCATTCCCATCCGGCGGCTGAAAATGGGGCCTGCACCGCCTGCCACAATCCCCATTTGGTCTTTGCCGATGATGAAAATATAACCACCCAGATTTGTTCACGCTGCCATTCTTTTAAGGATCATATCCTGCACCCTATGGGAGAGGATGATCTCGATCCCCGGACAAACGAGCCGATGGGTTGTCTGAGCTGTCACAACAAACACGGATCGGAATACGAATACATTCTCGCCGCCGATCCGAAGGGGCCGCTCTGCGTTCAATGTCACACCGATAAAATCAGGGAGATAAAACTCAATTAGCTGAATTCGGTTTCGGGGGAGGCCTATGGAGGTTCAAACGAAGGTCGCCGCATTGTTTTTCCCCGGCCTGCGGGCCGGAATCCTGGGTGGAATGTGTCTGCTGGCGGTCCTTATGCTCTTCGGCCGGGCCGCGGGCGCGCAAGAGGATGTCATCGATCTGTCCGACCTTTCCCCGCCGCCGGCGCCGCCGCCCAGTGAAGTCCCGCCTTTGCGGGTCGCTGTATCCAATGTTCTCTCGCCGCAAGGAACAGTGGAAAGTTATGGCCTGCTGTTAAAGTACCTTGGCGATAAGATGAACCGTCCGATCGAGCTGGTTCAACGCCGGACCTATCTGGAGACAAACGAGCTGATCCGCGCAAGTGAAGTCGACCTGGCCTTTGTTTGTACAAGTTCATATGTGGTGGGGCATGAGCAATTCGGCATGCAGCTTCTCGCGGTTCCTGTTGTTCATGGAGCGACGACCTATCATGCCGTCCTCATTGTACATCATAATAATCCGGCCGAATCCATGGAGGATCTCAAGGGATCGATTTTCGCCTTCACCGATCCACTATCACATACGGGGCACAATTATCCGAAATTCTTGATCCGTCAATTGGGGGAAACACCGGAGAGCTTTTTTGGAAAGACGATCTATACATACAGCCATGATACCGCGCTTCAGGCGGTGGCGGATGGATCGGTGGACGCGGCCTGTTTGCACAGCATTGTTCTAGGTTTCGCCCTGAAAAGGGATCCGAAGCTTGCGGGGAAAATTAAGCAGATCCACCAGTCTCCGCCCTTTGGCATGCCCCCGGTCGTCATAGGTCCGGGTGTGGATCCAGCGCTTGTTGCGCAGCTGAGGGAGATCCTCATCGGGATGAAGGATGATCCGGAAGGAAAGCGAGCGCTGGCCTTGATCGATTATGACGCTTTTGTGACGATTGAGGACAAGGCCTATGATTCCATCCGCGTAATTTTCCGAGCCGTGGGCGTTCTTGAGACACCGGAACCATGAGCTCTTTCAAATCTCTTAGAGGAGCCTTCATCCGCCGCTGCCGGTCGGTGGTTCTGGGGATGAGTATCCGCGTTAAATTGCTTGGACTGATACTGACCCTGGTTCTTGCTCTTGGGCACGCCATCACGTTTCAAGCGAGGCATGCCGTCGAGAAAACCCTCCGCTCTCACTTGGCCGTGGAGGGCTCATCCATCGCTCAAAATGTGGCGGCCCGGGCCACCGATCTCATCCTCGTCAATGATTTGTTTACTCTCAAGGAATTGTTAAAGGATATTCGGGGAGGTTGTGAGAATATCCGCTATATCTTCATCCTGGATCCTTATGGGTATATTTTGGCGCACACCTTCGGTGAGGGTTTCCCGGTGCCCTTGATAAACGCCAATGAGCCGACCGCCGCCGGCTTTGATCGGACCGTTAAACTGAAAACAACCGAGGGATTGATTTGGGATACCGCCGTGCCGATTTCCAACGGCCGTGTCGGTGTCGCCAGGGTCGGGATTTCCGACGCCGATCACCGGCGCGACATTACGCATCTGACCTTGCGCCTCATCACGACCACTTCTGTGGTTGCATTCATTGCTATTCTCAGCAGCAGTTTCCTTGTCTGGTTTATTACACGCCCGATCCGCTCTCTGGCCGCTGCGGCCGAGGCTGTCGGACGGGGGGATTTTTCCCACCGAACGGGGATACGGACGCGTGATGAATTGGGCGCCCTGTCCAAGACCTTCGATCAAATGACCGCGGAGTTGGCTAAAGTTCGGGCGGAACGCCTGGCCTGGGAACGCTTGCACAAACAGTTGCTCGAGAGGGTCATCCGGGCTCAGGAAGAAGAACGCAAACGGATTGCGCGGGAATTGCATGATGAAACGAGCCAATCTCTGACCTCGCTCATGGTCGGTCTGCAAAGAATTCAGCAACTGCATCCAACTCCGGAAATCCAGGCTCAGATGGAGGAATTGAGGAGTATTGCTGTAAGCACCCTCGACAACCTTCACAATTTAGCCCAGGAGCTTCGTCCTTGCGTGCTGGATGAGCTGGGCCTGGTCGCCGCTCTGGAAAAGTATGTAAACGAGTATCGAAAACGATATATGCTCGAAGTCGACTGCGTCACCCGTGGTATTGATGATCAGCAGAGCCTGCCTTCTGTTATTGCGACAGCCATTTACCGTATCGTGCAGGAGGGCTTGACGAACGTCGCAAGGCATGCAAATGCTGCTTCGGTGAGCGTGCTCTTGGAAAAAACGAAGGATCGGACACGCATTTTTATTGAGGATGACGGATGTGGTTTTATGCCGGAACAGATCGATGGATCGGGTGATCATCTCGGCCTGTTTGGCATCAAAGAGCGGGCGGAGTTGTTTGGTGGAAGGTTCATCGTGGAATCCCGCCCCGGCGCCGGGACGTGTTTAAGGGTCGAGATCCCCATAGATATGATTCCCTTGGGTCGCATCACATGGAATCCGAACGAGTTCAAAGGCGACAAAACACCAGAGGTTTGAAGTGGCTGAGACAAGCATACTTATCGTGGATGACCACGCCGTTCTTCGCACCGGCATCCGGCTGATGCTCCAAAGCCAGCCTGACTTCCGCATCGTGGGAGAGGCGGTGGATGGTGAGGCTGCGATCAGTTTGGCCCGGAAGCTGAAACCCGATGTCATCCTGCTTGATCTCAGCATGCCGCGACTGAGCGGCCACAAGGCGCTGCCGGCCCTCCGGAGGGCTTCGCCTCAAAGCAAGATTCTTGTTTTAACAATGCATGACGACAAAACCTATCTGCAGGCCGCGTTCAAGGGGGGGGCCAGAGGGTATATTGTTAAGAAGGCCGCTGATATCGAGCTCATCTCGGCCATTCGGTCCGTTTCCCGTGGAGAGATCTATCTTCACCCCTCAATGATGGGCGATGCCCTGGATGATCTCCTGCCGCAAGACCAAACCGCTCAGACCGAAGAGAAGGGCCAGTGGGAGAACCTGAGCATTCGTGAACGAGAGGTTCTGCAGTTTGTGGCTCTGGGCTATACGAATGCGGAAATTGCAGAAAAGATCTTTCTCAGCATTAAAACCGTCGAAACCTACCGGGCCCGCGGCATGGAGAAGCTCAACCTACGAACCCGTGCGGCGTTGGTCAAGTTTGCCCTCACCCACGGCCTACTGGATGATTAACCTGTAAACGAATCCTTCATTCTGCCTTCATCCTACCTCCGTACTATGATTTTGGGGGTTTTCCCTGACAAGCAATATGCCGGGGTAGGGGTTCTCCTGCTACCGAAACCGGCCTGTGATCGGCAAAATTAATGATGAGGAAGTTGAAATATTAGGCGGATAACTACCGGGCCGCTTTTTTCGCGCCGTGGGGCCGTGAACTCAGGATGGCGGATATGATGAATTCAAAGGTAAAGACCGGCGGATGGGCATGGCTCTGCCTGCTCATGCTCTGCCATCCGGTCGTTTCTCATTCCGTCATGATCCTTGAATATGAAACGTTATTGACCGGGGAGCCGGAGGCGGTCCGGCCCGCTTCGGTGACCCTCGATCTCCATTCCGGCGGAATTTGTATAACCGATGAGGCCTCCCGCGTCATCGATATCTTTGATGACCGCGGCTTTCATCTGTACCGGACGGATGCGACCTCGAACATCTCAACCCCGAAAGATGGGTCCATCGATTCTCATGGTGGTTTTGTATTTACCGATATCGCGGCTGATGGTACGCGCACGATCGAGCGTCTCAACTATCTGGGAGAGCCCGTTGCCTATGAACCCGAGATTCCCCGTGCGGGGTGGGCTCCGCAGCACTTGATCATTGCCGGTGACGGGCACTACATCACCGTCGACCGGGCCGGACTTCTGGCCAAGCATGATTCCCAATCCGGCTCCTTGATCTGGATGCTGGAGCTGGTTGATCCCCAGTCGGAAAACGCGGACATGCTCGGCCGGCCTTCAGAAGCGCCGGACCACAGGCTTTACATTCCAGGCAGCAAGATCCGGACAATCTTTGTTGTCTCGCCCGACGGCAAGTTATTGGACTTCTTCGGTAGGCGTGGGACACAAAGAGGTGAGTTCACTTTTCCGATCGGAGTCGCCTTTGATCCGGTGGGGCGTGTGCTGGTTCTTGATCGGATGCGTCACAAAATCCTTCTCTTCACATCCGCGCATGAGTTTGTGGATGAGTTTGGAAGGATGGGCGATGGACCGGGGTATCTGTATCACCCGCTGGCGATTGCCTCCTCACCGGACGGCCGCGTTTTTGTAGCACAGGGCTTCGAGGGACGGGTACAGATTTTCCGTCTCTCGGATACCGCATCCGCCCCGAGCGCTTCAAACCTATCGAGGCCATCAGCGGAGAGAGAGAAGACACCTGCTGGAGAGAGGTGAGCTTTAAGAAGTTAGAGAGCCTTGGCTGCGTGTAAGGGTGCATGCAGCATCAGCCACTAACAAAACACAACAGGAGAGAGGAAAAGATGAGATTAGTCCAGATACTCGCGGTGGCGCTATTCCTCGTTGCATGCGTGACGATGAATGCGCTTGCCTTCCACGATGGTGGTGTGGCGGAGTGCGCTGGTTGCCATACCATGCACAACAGCCAGGATGGTGCGCCGATTGATGCCGATCATCCAGCAGGCAATCCGTATTTGCTGAAGTTTGCGAACTCTACGGACATGTGCCTTTCATGCCATGCCGATTACGGACAGTTTTACAGCGGTGAGGGCTACGGCCCTGGTGGGGATTTCTACTGGGTCACCAAGACATGGGAATGGTCGGCTCACGGGCATGCTAATGCCAGCACCGGCGACAGCCATGGCCACAACGTCATCTCCCCCGCCGGAGGCATTTCCGCCGACGCGACTTTGTCAATGGCGCCCGGTGGTGATTTTGACAGCGATTACCTGACCTGCACGAGCTGCCACGATCCCCACGGCAACCAGAATTTCCGTATCCTCTATGGCTCGGCTATTGGACCCGTCTATGACGGCGGACGTTACAACTTCACCGAGGAAGCCCCGATTGCCGAGGGCAACTCCCGGAGAACGTATGTCGGCAGTGGTGGGGAAGAGACACACACCCAGCATACGATCTATAAATCCGGCATGAGTGAGTGGTGCGCGAATTGCCACGAGACATTCCACGCCGGCAACACAACCAACTTTGTTCACCCGACCGGCGAAGATATGGGTACCGCCGCCTCCTCCACTTACAACGCCTATATCAGCTCCGACGAACCGACCGGTGGGAATGCCTCGACCGCATATAACGGTCTCGTTCCTTTCGAGGCGGTTAACGTTGTCTTTGATGATGTCGATCCCGGTGATTACACCCAGGGCCCGACCTCCGCTGATCAGGTGATGTGCGTCACATGCCACCGTGCCCACGCCACCCCGTTTGCTGACATTGGTCGCTGGGACTTTGGCACGACCTTCATTGCCGAGTCACACCCGCTTGCCACTGACACGGGTGCCTCTACCGAGGATGTTGCCAACAAGTATTACCAGTACACTTTCTCGACAAACCAGCGTTCACTCTGCAACAAGTGTCACGTGAAGGATGCGGGCGACGCTCCTCTCTGATATTGGTGATTCCCGGTCTGATCTCCGGGGCTTGAGCTGACCGCTTGAGTGAAGACGGCCTCCTCTTACGAGGGGGCCGTCTTCGTATCAGCCGGAGCCCCCATCCTCCTGTTTTGGGCCGTCATACCTTGGAATTTTATGGATCCTCTATGGCCGATTCCTGAATCTTTTGGCCCGCCATAAGGAGACTTCTTGACAATGGGCCGGCAAATTCGGATCATAAGCGGAGCTTTGATCATGATGTTCAGTTGGCAACGCATCGCCATGGAGAGGGAGGAAAGAGATGAGCAGGTTAGGTATCTTGGGGGTGGCGCTTATTGCCGTTACTGTAATCGGGGCTTTCTTCTGGACATCTGTCGCCGTTCAAGCGACCGATGCGGAAAAGAAGGAGTTCCAATATATTAGCTCGGCAAAGTGCAAGATGTGTCACAAGGGCGAGAAGAAGGGTGAAATTTTTGAGAAGTGGGAAGCAGGCCCGCACGCCAAGGCTTTTGCGTCCCTGCCGGAAGCATCCCAGAAGGATGAGAAGTGTCTTGGCTGTCACACGACTGGATTCGGAAAGGGCGGCTATGTCGCGGGCGCCGAGAATGCCGCTGATTTCGCCCATGTCGGTTGTGAGGCCTGTCATGGTCCGGGAAGCGAATACAAGTCAGCGACGGTCATGAAGGATCATGCTCTCTCGGTCGCGGCCGGAATGATCGAGGTCGGAGAAGCTCAGTGTAAGATCTGCCACACAGAGGCTCTCCCCGAGGCGTGTTGGGGCGAAGCGAAGGCCGCTCCCAAATTCGATTTCGCCGTGGCTTCAAAGAAGGTTGATCATAAAATCGCCAAGGCTGAGTAGAGACTTCCTCGCAAGGGCAAGGAGGCTGCCTGCTCCCTGGTGGGCCATCATAAAATAAGAGCAAGGCGTGTTTCCGTCTTTTCAAGTCTGAGCTCCCGATAATAATCGGGAGCTCTTTCTATCCTGCTGAGCAAAGATAGTTAACGCGTTTAATAGATATGATTATGCTATCTTATTCGTATTGATATGGAGTCTCTTCATCCTGGAGGGGTTGTTCCGAAGCTTGTCCGTCCCTTGGGCTGAAGCGTCCCACCATCACTCACATTATCCTGTGCGAGTCCCTCTCATATCTTGACCCTAAAAAGGGTATTTGATAATTTTAGAAAATCTGATTCGCATTATTAGTCCAACGACCCAACGACCCAAAGGCACCGGGTTTCTAGCAAAGGGCCACGGTTGGCAAAAACAAAATGGCGACGATCATAGAAATTTTCGGTAGTGTGCGCAACTACTTCACGAGGGCGCTGCGTCATCCCTTGGGTTTCCTCGGGCTCAATGGGGCGTCTCTCAGCGGGGTGTTGCTGGTGACGCTGCTTGTGTTGGATTTTACCGGCTATCATGGAAATCCCTATCTTGGAATTTTAACATTTCTCATTCTGCCGATAGTCTTCGTCTGCAGTTTGCTTCTCATACCCATTGGAGAGTTCCGGTACAAGAAAAGGCTTCTTCGTAGAAAGCCATCCAAAGAGCTCCCGCTTTATCTGTCGCTGGATCTCAATAATCCTCGGCACAGGAACCGTTTTACGGTCATCGCCATTCTGACACTTGTGAACTTTACCATTCTTGGAATTGTCTCTTTTCGAGGTATGGAGTTTATGGATTCTGTTCATTTTTGCGGCGAGACCTGCCATCAGGTTATGAATCCCGAGTGGGTTGCCCATCAGAATTCCCCCCACGCGAGGGTGCTCTGCGTCGATTGCCATATCGGCTCCGGCGCCGATTGGTATGTGAAAGCAAAATTGTCGGGCGTGCGGCAGGTTTTTGCGACCCTATTCAATACCTTCCCGCGGCCGATACCGACCCCCATTCACAACCTCCGGCCCGCCCGCGATACATGCGAGCAATGCCATTGGCCCGAAAAGTTTCATGGGGACAAAGTCAAAGTCATCCCGCATTTTGAGGATGATGAGGCGAATACCGAGCTAAAAACCGTTCTTTTACTGAAGGTCGGGGGCGGTGTCGCTGGGAACCAGGACCGGGGTATACATTGGCATGTACTGAATCATGTCGAGTATGATTCGGATGAGTCCCGGGAGAACATTTATAATATCCGTGTTATACAGTCTAATGGCGACACACTTCGGTATGCTTGGAAGGGTAAAGAACCTCCCAAGAACGAGATTCTCGAACCACGCGTCATGGACTGCGTCGATTGCCATAACCGGCCCACGCATATATATTCTATGCCCGACGCAGCATTGGATAATGCATTGTTCTGGGGTGTCATACCCCAAAGCCTGCCGAATATCCGGGGGATTGGGTATCGGGTTTTGACGACCAAGTATGCTTCGAGGGAGGACGCCGCGATTCGTATTCCCGAACTTCTGCGGGCAGGATACCAGGATAAACACCCGTCGGTTCTTCAGGAGATGGATCCGGAATTGAGCAGAACCGCCCAAACACTGGTCGGGATATATAATAAAAACATCTTTCCCAGCATGAATGTTGATTGGGGCACCTATCCCAATCATCTGGGACATGAAGACTTCCCTGGTTGTTTCCGGTGCCATGATGAGGAGCATGTCGCTGAGAATGGAGATGCCATAAGCCAGGATTGTTCTACATGCCATACTCTTCTTGCGATTGAGGAACAGGATCCAAAGGTCCTGGAAGTGATCTTTCCAAAAGAGTAATTGAGAAAGAAAAGGCGCATCAAATATGAAGCCGTTCAAAATATTCAAGATCCTGGGTCTTTTGGGTGTTGTCTATTTTGCCGGCTTTGCAGTAACCGGTATTCGGCTTGAGCCCGATGCGCAGGCGCAGGAGCTCGCTGTTGAGGAAGACAATTATTGTTTTGAGTGCCACAATGATCCGACATTTCTTTCTGATAATGAAATCGGCATATCGCTGTACGTCGATCCGCAATCGTACAGCCATTCGATCCATGCCGGGAATGGATGCGTCTCATGCCATCAAGATGTCGATCCGGAGGATCTTCCGCATGAATCGGGGCTGGAACCCGTCGACTGCGGTGGTTGCCATGATGGTGTAGCCAAGATCTACGCCGCCAGCTCTCATGGTATGGCGCATGCGCAGGGTGATCCGGATGCTCCCCTTTGCAGCGATTGCCATGGCAAGCATGATATCCGCTCTTCAGATGATCCATCATCAATCACTAATATCTCACAAATACCAAGAATGTGCGGATCCTGCCACCGGGAAGATACTGACATGGTTACCCGGCATGATATCGATCAATCGAATGTCATCCAAAATTACTCAATGTCGATTCACGGGGAAGGCCTTTTTGTGCGCGGTTTGACAGTGACTGCAGTTTGTACAAGTTGTCATACGGCGCACAATGTCCTGCCTCATGAGAACCCCGCGTCGACGATCAACCGTAAGAATATCGCCGCGACCTGTATGAAATGCCACGGGCGTATCGAGGATGTTCATCTCAAAGTCATTCGCGGGGAATTGTGGGAAAAGGAGCCACACGTCATTCCCTCCTGTGTTGAATGCCATTCTCCCCATGATATCCGGCGTGTGGTCTATGAAGACGCGCTTAATGATGGTTATTGCATGGGTTGTCACGGGAGCCACGATCTTGTGCGCACCCGCGAAGGCCGAACGGATACGCTTTTTGTCGACACTTCCGAAATTCTGATTTCGGCCCACGGGCCGCATACACCCTGCGTGCGGTGTCATGTCGGGGTCGATATCCGCCTGAATCCCGTCTGTAAAGACTCCGGTCCTGTGGACTGTTCGATCTGCCACGCGAAGGAGGTCGAGAGCCACTCAAAGAGTATTCATGGCCGGCTCAAGGCCGAAGGTGATCCCAATGCGCCCGGCTGCACTGATTGTCATGGAGAACATAAGATTCTCCCCAAGGAGAATCTCGATTCCCCCATATTCGCACGGAATATTCCGCAACTTTGCGCCAATTGCCACCGGGAAGGACAGAAGGCCGCGGCCCGGCTTCACGCTTCACAGACTGAGGTTGTTGAACATTATAACATGTCCATTCATGGAAAGGGTTTGAATGAGAGTGGATTGATGGTCACGGCAATGTGCACCTCCTGTCACACGGCGCATGACATCTATCCCGCAAAAGATCCCGCGTCATCGGTAAATGCCACCAATATCGCGAAGACCTGCGCCAAATGCCACCTGGGCATCTATGAGCAGTTTAAGAAGTCCATTCACAGCCCGGAGGTCTCGCATACAGATAAAAGACTGCCGGTATGTTACGACTGCCACCAATCCCATACGATTGAGCGAGTGGATGGAGAGGATTTTCGGCAGATTATTACCACCCAATGCGGCCAATGCCATGAGGAGGTTACCGAAAGCTATTTCGAAACCTATCATGGCAAGGTGTCCAAGCTCGGGTATGCTTCGACGGCGAAATGTTCTGATTGTCACGGGTCCCACAATATTCTTCCCCCTGATGATGTCAAATCAACATTGAGCCGGGCCAATGCCGTGGCGACCTGCGCGAAATGCCACCCCGAATCGAATCGTAAGTTCACCGGCTACCTGACCCACGCGACGCACCATGACAAGGCGAAATACCCGCTGTTGCACGGCACCTTCTGGTTCATGACGATTCTCCTGGTGGGCACCCTCGGATTTTTCGGCATTCATACCTTGCTCTGGATACCCCGTTCTTTCCGTGAACGCCGGCGTCTCAATCGGCAGAAAAGATCCGGGCCTGAACAACAGATCCTGAGGTTTGAAATCTTCCCACGTGTCCTGCACATTATCGTGATCATCAGCTTTATCGGTCTCGCTATGACCGGCATGATTCTCAAATTCGCCAATCAAACATGGGCGTCGGGGCTGGCCAGGTTTCTGGGAGGATTCGAATCGACGGGAGCGATCCATCGCTTTTGTGCGGTTTTGACCTTCGCCTACTTCCTGCTCCATTTCGTTCACCTACATCGTAAAAAGAAGGAATCGGGCCTGTCCGCCTGGAAATTCATTTTCGGTTCCGGAAGCCTCTTGCCGAATAAAACAGACCTGAAGGAATTCTGGCAAACGACCCTGTGGTTTATCGGTTTGGCCAAGCGGCCGCGTTACGGTCGTTGGACCTATTGGGAGAAGTTTGATTATCTTGCCGTTTTTTGGGGCGTCGCCATGATCGGCTTCACGGGACTTATGCTGTGGTTTCCTGAATTTTTCACCAGGTTCCTTCCCGGACGCTTTATCAATGTGGCAACGATCATTCATAGCGACGAGGCTCTTTTGGCCACCGGTTTTATCTTTTCTGTACACTTTTTCAACACTCATTTCCGGCCGGAGAAATTTCCCATGGATCCGGTCATCTTCACGGGCGTCGTCTCTTTGGAGGAGCTGAAAAATGACCGTCCGCGGGAATATGAAGAGCTCGTTGAAAGCCGGAGACTAAAGACATTGGAAGTGCCGGAGCCACCGCGGTGGCTCCGCATAGCCGCCAGGGTTTTCGGGTTTTCAGCCCTTGCTTTCGGGCTTGCCCTGATCGGTTTGATCATCTGGTCTATGTTGTTCCAGTATCGCTAATCCTTCTGGGGTTCTGTCATGAGGAATTGTTATATTGGCGGGATCGTAGCGTGAGCGCCGAGAATCGTACCTTGCGATGAGACCGGCGATCATCTAACTTGAGGGGTTGATCGTGTGGAATGGCAGCTTAGGTCCGATCCGCCACAGGTGTGGAGTCCTTGGAACTTATCCCGGCTGATGCAGCTAGTTAGGTTATTATATGCGTGAAAAATCTAGAGCTCACCCCATCATAAAGATCCTCAGCTCGATGTATTTGACGGTGGCCCTCCTCTTTATCTTTGCCGCCGCCATCGCCATCGCAACATTCATTGAATCCGCCCAGAGCACCGATGCGGCGCGGGCCATGGTCTATGGCGCAAAATGGTTTGAGATTCTACTCGCCTTGCTAGGTCTCAATCTGGTCGTTTCCCTCGTTTCAGGATTTCCTTTTCGAGCCAACAGGTTGGGATTCGTCATCGCGCACATTTCGATGATCGTGATTCTCATCGGCGCCGGGATTACCCGTTTCTTTGGATATGAGGGCGTCATGTCCATCCGTGAAGGATCATCCACGGATTATATGTATTCCAGAAAAGAGCACATTGAAGTCCAAACCGGAGGGCAATCCGCTTTTATTCCCGTATTTTTGTACAAGTCAGGCCAAACACTCCACCGCAAGGTGTCGGTCGGATCGCAAGAATTGGATATCTCGATCGCCGATTACTGGCCGCACTTTGAGAATTTAGTTGTGGAAGGGGAGGGTGGGGTCCCCACGATTAAATTCAGCGCC
Organism: Candidatus Eisenbacteria bacterium; assembly: GCA_018831195.1. Taxonomy (NCBI): domain Bacteria; phylum Candidatus Eiseniibacteriota; species Candidatus Eiseniibacteriota bacterium. Next base: position 68,505 of record JAHJDP010000065.1, read on the forward strand.
ACCGGCTCGCGGGGAATGGAAATTCAGACATTGAGCCGGGGCGAAAGATTGGCCCTGCCCGGCGCTGAGGCGCGGTTTTTAAATGGCGCGTTGAACGATTCCCCTCCGGCATCGCCCTACGGAAGGCTCGAGGTCATCTTCAACGGTGAAACCCGCACTATGGATGTTCCAAGGACCCCCCCCGCAGAGATGACCATCAGCGGCTACCGGTTTCTTATTTCTGAATTTCACCCCAGTTTCAGGGTCGGAGCATCCCCCTCCGCATCGGATGAGATGGAGAATCCGGCGATCCGTGTGGAAATCGAAGGGCCTGATGGGGAGAAGGGCCGGCGATTGCTGTTCGCCTTCCATCCTGATTTTGATATGGGGCATGCCGGCGGCGAGGCCTCTTTCTCTGAAATTGAAATGAAGTACCAATACAACAGTGAGCTTTACTTTTCTTACGAACCCGGCGGCGAACTCGCGGGCCGGGCGACTTTTTCCCTTGAGATTCGCCCCAAGAATCCTTCCGAGCCGCCCCGGAGCGTCGCGGCAGGAGAGGATTTCACCCTGGCTCCCGATGAGACGATACGATCGGCGACCTTCGTCCTCGCGCTGATGGAGGTTTGGCGGTCCGCCGTGACCCGGCCCGGCCTCAGTGATGACGAGAGTAAAATGCCGGCGTCCAGGGTTGCGGTGACGGACCATGCCGGCAACCGGGCCGAAACAATTTTGAGCCATGGCGATGATTTGACCTGGCTTGATCTCAGCGGACATGAGGTCGGAATTAGGCTGGGAGCAAAGATTATAAAACTCCCCTATACCATTCACCTGGATGATTTTGTGTTGGTCACCTATCCCGGAAGCTCCAACCCGGCGAGTTACGAAAGCCGCGTCCGGGTATTTGATGAGGAAGCCGGTGTCAACGGGCGGGCGGAACGGATTTATATGAACCATCCCTTGACATTCCGGGGATATAAACATTTTCAATCGTCCTATGACCAAGATCGCCGCGGAACGATTCTATCGGTCAATTACGATCCCGGGAAAACGCCGACATATATCGGGTACCTTTTTCTGGGCATTGGATTTCTCATCACACTTTCACGCAAACTCATCTGGCCGAAGATGAAAGAAGAGTAGGAGATTATTTCATGGCAGCAGCCGGCAGGATTCAATGGCTTCTCGTTCTTCTCTTGGTTCTCCTTGTTGGGACGATCCAGGGGCAGACTCAAGATGTTCCACCACCTCCACAGCGCGATTTCCTCTCAGATGAAGCCAGGAATGCTTTGAAGGTCCTCATGGTGCAGGATTATCAGGGCCGTATGAAGCCCCTCGATACGTTATGCCGGGAGATGTCGTGGAAAATCAGCAAGCAGGCCAAAGTCGACGGCTGGGAACCGGTGGATATGTTTATGAGCTGGATGGTCAACCAGACCTATTGGGTGGATCAACCTCTGCTCGCTGTAAGAAATGACCAACTTAAGAGGACGCTGGGTCTTGATCCTGAACAGGCCGAAGGGAAGGTGCATATTGTGCCTTCCAGTCTCATTACCCAGACGGGGCAATATCAGTTGGAATCGATGGTGGAAGAGATCCATCGCACACCAGGTAATCTGCGCACGAAGATGCAAAGGAAACTGCTGCAATTCGATGACCGATTCAACCTCTTCTTTATGAGCCTGCGCGGCCAGACACTGAGAATATTCCCCTTGCCGAATGATGACAACAACAGCTGGCTCAGCCTGCGGGAGGTTCTTCCCTCTCTTGATGCCGCTACGCAGGCAGAGTACCAGCAGGCTTACACCGAATTGATTTCAGGTATTCAGTGGCAGGACAATGAGCGTGTCATCGCCGGCACGAAGGCGGTTGCAAAGATTCAAGAGAAGTACGGCGCATCGGTCATGCCATCGAAGCTGGCGGTCAGATCCGAACTTATACTCAATCAAACCGAACCCTTCAAGGTGGTGATCTTCCCCTATCTTGCCGCCTTCTTGATCCTGTTTGGCGGCTATTTCTATAGTCTTGCCCGGCACAAGGGGGCGAAGTTTCGCTTCAGGCATCCGCTCTATTTTATCGGAAGCATGGTCTTTTTGATCTCCATTCTTATACATCTTCTGGGTTATCTCATGCGATGGATCGCTTCAGGCAGGGCGCCGTTGAGCAATGGGTATGAATCGCTGATCTTTATCAGCCTGATGGTCGGTATCGTCGGCTTTTATTACGAGTTGCGCGACCGCCGCGGCTCCGTGGGGGGATTGGGAGCGCTGCTGACCCTTGTCATTTTGGGCATAGCCATGCTTCCCACTTTTGATCCGGCTATCAGCCCGCTTGTGCCGGTTCTGGCGTCCGTCTGGTTGATCATTCATGTGACGATTATCACAGCCAGCTACGGCTTTCTCAGCCTGGCAGCCCTCATGTCGATGACGATGCTCATTCTGCATTGGTTCAAAGGTCCGAACCGAAAGACGTTACGAGCGGCCATTCTCAATATGAGCCAACTGCACTGGAGTGTGATGATTGCAGGATTGGCCTTTTTAAGTGTGGGGACTTTTCTGGGTGGTGTCTGGGCCAACGAATCCTGGGGTCGATATTGGGGTTGGGACCCAAAGGAGACGTGGGCTCTTGTCACGATTCTCGTCTATGCCTTTGTTGTCCACCTTCGCTTTATTGATAAAACAAATAAACCCTTGCTCATCGCCGCCGGAAGTTTTATCTCGATATCGTCCGTTATCATGACATATTTCGGAGTAAACTATTTTCTCTCGGGTCTCCACTCGTACGCCGAGGGAGATGTATCCAGCGTTCCATCCTGGGTTTATTTAGGCGCCATCGCCATGCTGCTCATTGTCTTCATCTCGTTCATCAGGGATAAAACCCGCCATTGGGATGAGATAGCGGAGGGCTGATAGGCCCTCTGTCCGGCCTATTCCGGGGGGTGTCAGAATGAGTTCAAAACATCGAGTTTCCGGGCGGCGGCACATGCTTTCCCTCCTGCTGCCGGTTCTACTTCTCGCCCATGTTCCCGCTGCATTATCGCTGACGCCGGTTCGTTTTGCCGTGATCGGAGATCGATCTTCCGGCCATGTTCCGGGAATCTATGGACGGATCGTCCGTGAGATCGAGAGATTAAAGCCGGACTTCGTTATGACGGTTGGTGATATGATTGAGGGCGGTATAGAAGACTCGCTGACGATTGAACAATTGTGGGCGGATTATCTTGAGCTGGTTGAACCGCTTTCTATGCCCATACATTACGCCCCCGGGAACAATGACATCTGGAGCGATCTCTCCGAACGGATCTATCGGCGGTACGCCGGGGAGCCTTACTATTCATTCACTCACGAGTTCTTGCATTTCGTTATCCTTGACAACAGCCGGATCTCCAATAGTACAGAGTTTTCAAAGGGGCAGATTGAATGGCTGGAAGCGGATCTGAAACAACACCAGGATGCGCTGTACACATTGGTCTTCTTTCATAAGCCCTTTTGGAATGAAAGCATTGTCGTCGATGCTCCGGATCTTCTGCATGAGATCTTTGTCAAGTATGGGGTCGATGCCGTTTTTTCAGGACATTACCACCAGTATTTCAGCGGCCGGTATGATGAGATCATTTATACAAATATGGGAAGTTCCGGGGGCGGCACAACCCCATCCCCAAGCGGTCTGAAGTATCATTATGCATGGGTCACGGTCGATGAAGCCGGTATTCATATCGCCCCCATCCACATGGGTTCCGTCCTTCCATGGGATATCTTGACCGCCGAGGAGCGCAAACTTTGCCAGAGACTCGAAAGGGAAGGGCTCACCTTCAAAGAGCCTTTGCCTATCGATGAGAACCGTCAATCCGTCGACGGGCGAGCGGTTCTGGTTGTTAACAACTCCTTTTTGCCGCGCCCCGTGAAACAGATGATCAAATGGACGATCCCCGCGGGATGGCAGGTATCCCCTGAAATGGTGGAGATCGATCTGCCGGCCGGCGATTAAGCCGCCTACACATTCAAGCTCTCCTGCGCCGGGCCTCCTTATCCCGTGCCCGCGGCGTCGCTCGAGTTTACTTATGCCGAGAACAAGTCGATCCCGATCTCAGCCGGCGTGAATTTGATTCGTTCGGCGGATTGCATGAAGGTTTCTTCGGCTATTGCGATAGACGGGCGCGTGCTGGAGCCGTCTTGGAAGAATCCGGCGGCGGTTCTCTATCATCCGCAAGGAGGTGCGGCAACGATAGATCCCGTTGAATTCTATTTTGCATATGATGAAGCCCATCTATATCTGGCGGCGGTCTGTCATGACGGCCAAATTGATTCCCTGATCGCTCAGACGACGGAACAGGATAGCCCTGTCTATCTCGAGGACTGTGTCGGCTATTTTATTGAGCCGGATCCTGAGGAAGGGGCGATCTATCAAATCTATATCAATCCGTTGGGTACGGTTTACGATCAGCTCATCCGATGGAACAAGGACGGATATGCGCAGAGTGACCGGGATTGGAATGGTGTCTATGAGATACAAACATCCATTGAAAATTCAAAATGGACCGTCGAGATTTCAATCCCGCTGGAACAATGGAATGTTAAAGCAAAGCGCGATGATATCTGGAGGGTTAACTTCCGCCGGAAGCAAAAACGGTTCAATGATGCAGCGGATTGGCAGGTTCCGATTGATTATAATCCAGAGACATTCGGGAAACTCATTATGAGAGTGGCGCCATGATTGTATCCGCCTTTGCAGGCGGCATGGTTATCGGGGAGGCCGCCGTGATGGGTGGTATCTAATGGATTCGACACAAAACCCCTCATATTCCACCCATCCGTCCGCGGATCAGCGCACCCATGTCATTCATATCGAAAAATGGGGAAAGCCGGATGTCCTGGTGGGAAGAGACATCCGTCTTCCCGCTCCCGCTCCCGGTGAGGTTCACCTAAAGGTAAAGGCCGCCGGTGTCAATTTCGCCGACTTGATCATGCGGATGGGACTCTATGGAACCGTTCCGCCCCGCCCCTTCAGCCCTGGTTTTGAGGTGGCCGGGGAAATCGTTCGAACCGGTGGTCAAGTTGAAGGCTGGAAAGCGGGCGATCGCGCTATTGCCCTGATGCGCCACGGCGGCTACGCGGGGGATGTCATCGTGCCGGCCGATCAGCTCTTTCCCTGGCCCGAAGGGATGACAGCGATCGAAGCCGCCGCCATCCCGGTGACTTTTCTGACAGCTTGGATCTGCCTGTTCCGCGCGGCCTCTGTCCGCAAAGGGGAGAAAGTGTTGGTTCTCGGAGCGGGCGGTGGTGTGGGCACAGCGGCGGTTCAGCTGGCCGTCAAAGCCGGATTGGAGGTCATCGGGACCGCCGGATCGGAAGCCAAGCGGCGCTTTGTCCGTGAACGGTTGGGTGCGAAGGCCTGTTTTGATTCACGGGGTGACTGGGAAACCGGTGTGCGGGGAGTTGTCGGCAAACGGGGTCTCGATGTGGCATTGGACCCGGTGGGAGGGAGATCGACCCGCGCCTGCCGCAATCTCCTATCCCCCCTCGGCCGGTTGGTTTTTTATGGAATGAGCCGGGCGGTGCCCGGCAGCCGGCCCAATAAGCTTCGCGCCGCGCTCGCCTGGTGGCAGACACCTCGTTTTCATCCCATGGATCTTATCCGGCCGAATCTGGGTCTTCACGGTGTTCATCTTCTTCATCTCGGCGGGAAGGAAGAGATTCTTAGGGAGGCCTACATGGAAATGCTTCCCTCCTTTGAGACCGCGGAACTGGCGCCGGTTCTGGACAAGAGTTTTCCTCTTACGCGGGCCGGCGCGGTCGATGCCCACCGGTATCTGCATGCGCGGAGAAATTTGGGGAAGGTCGTGCTCGAAGCCTGAGTCACTTGATGCCGTGCTCTCTTTGAGATCTTGCCCGGCGCCCCAGTATACGATTAAAGTTATCTTGTAACGGGGTGGCACTGTATCTCATTGAAGATGAAAACGGCAGTCCTGGGAGATGAAATCACGATGGAGAAGAGCTCTTCCCAAAATGATTCCGCTGTGATCGGCAGGATCTTTCAGTTCAAGATCATATTGGATGGAATCAAGCCGCCGATATGGCGCAGAATTCAGGTATCGGAGAGGATAACCCTCCACACCCTGCATATCGTTATTCAAAACGTTATGGGATGGGAAGACAGGCACCTCTATGAATTCAATCACGAGGGCGCCCGTTTCACGGCTATCGAGGTCGATTCCGAAGAGGAGTCCTTGGCGGCCAACACGGAGTCGATCCGTCTAAAGGATCTTCATTTAAAAAAAGGAGCCACAATCTCATATGTCTATGATTTTGGTGATTATTGGAGTCATGAAATCATCCTCGAGGAATTCCCTTCAATAGATCCAGCACAGGCTTATCCCGTCTGTATTTCCGGCGCCCGGGCTTGTCCGCCGGAAGATTGTGGAGGGTTGCCGGGATATGAAGAACTCCTCGAGGCGCTCAGTCATCCCAAACATCCCGAACATGAAGAGATGAAGAGAAGGCTTCATCGGAAATTCAATCCCGAACTGTTTGAAACCGAGAAGGTCAATCAGGAATTGAGGAATGAATTTACGCCGGGTGTATAAAGAGGCATTTCGAGTATTCAGGCGGCCTTGTCAAGAAATGAGCTTTCGACCGTATCAAACCGGGCTGTAAAGTAGAAGGTGCTTCCCCGGCCGGGAGCACTTTCAAACCAGAGATTCCCGCCCATCAATTTCGCCATGTGTGAAGATATGGCCAGACCCAGCCCGGATTTTGAATGGTTATGAGTTGAGGAAGAGCTGACTCTGTGGAAGGGCTCCAAGATCCTCTTTTGATAATCTTCGGGGATGCCGATCCCCGTATCCTTGATGGAGAATTGAAGAGCAACGATGCTGGCTGGAGCAATTTGAGGCATGGTGACACTGAGTTCAATATAACCTTCTTCCGTAAATGTCACGGAATTATCCATAAGGTTCTCGAGTATTTGCTCCAGGTGCTTTGCATCTCCGGCGGCGGCGATGGGAATCTGTGGATCAATATCGATTTTCAGAAGGAGGCCTTTTTTTTCAGCGCGATTGCGGAAGGATTGAAACACCGAATTGACAACATCGCGAATGACAAATGGGGCGGAATGGAGATGTACTTTGCCGGCCTCAATCTCCGCCGCATCGAGAATCTCATTAACTAAATTCAACAGGGATTGCGCCGATGACTCCACAAGCTGGAGCTGCGTCCTCTGCGAATCCGAAAGATCCGTCTGCAGTAGGAGACCGATCATTCCGAGGATGCCGTTCATGGGCGTACGGAGTTCATGACTCGTATTGGCTAAAAATTCATTTTTTGTTCTATTACGAGCTTCCGCCTCTTCCTTGGCCCGCAGGTATTCAGCGTTTTCCTTTTCCAACTTGGCGGTTTTTCTCTCGAGGCTATGGAGGCGCTCCCTGGTATACTCCTCGAGAATATCGTCGGGTAGTTCAGACCAATCGGCGCCGTGTCCCGGCTGCAGACCGGTCTTGGGGCGCTCCCGCGGCGACACGCCGGGGCGTTCATTCGGAAGTGGGATATCCATCATGATGGACCTTCCTTGATTTCTCTCACATCCTTCTTCACTCTTTTTATTTTCGGCCGCAAAGAGCCTTTTCTTTAAGAATCCTTGTTGTGTCCTAACTTATTTGTTTTCAAGTCATTACAATGTTCTGGCCCCGGGGGAGGGGGACATGCGGCCGTGAAATGAATATTTGGTGATTCTGTCGGTATTCTTATCCGAAGAGGCTGTGCGAAGGGTCTGGAATCCACACACGGGGACGTCGGTTTTCTGAAACAGTCGCAGGAAAGGTTACGTAACTTAGGGCAGCCGGGTCTAATTCCTACCGAGGTTTCCCACTGCCGGGTACACTGAGGAAATGCCCATCGCGTTCCGGGATGGGTGGTATAGGGGGTCAACGTCTCGGAAAGGAGAGTTTGATGGAATCGGTGATCAGTGCCGTACGCTGTCATATCAACCACAATATCCACCGCCAAATCCACCGCCACGCACACATCCGGGGGGCCATCCTGTGTCTCATCGGTGCTGCCATTCTACTGACTCCAAGCTTGGCCCGGCCCGAAGAAGAGGCCCTTGTCAACGGGGTTGTTCATATCAGGAACGGATCCACACCCCAGAAGGGGATTGATACATATCACCTCGAGGAACTCTGGCGTCTCGGCGGCGCGGATGATGAAACCATCTTCGGATTGATTTCACAGGTCATCTCGGACAGCGAAGGCAACCTCTATCTTCTCGATACACAGCTATCAGAAATCCGGGTGATCTCGCCGGATGGAGCGCCGCTCGGGACCTTGAGCCATGAAGGAGACGGGCCGGGAGAAGTCCGCCAACCCTTTGATCTGGATTTCATGCCGGACGGCACTCTCGGCATGGCGCAGATGTTTCCGGGGAAAATCGTAAAGGTCGACAAGGAAGGCCATCCCGCAGGTGATCTTGCGGTCGGTGGGCAGGATCCGACGCAGGGAGGTTTCGCGGTTTTACTCGATGTCAGCGTCAAAGGTGGAAACCTCTTCCTTGCAGGTATTAATATCACGATGGCGGAAGGTATCCAGAATTTAACAAGTTTTTTGTCTAAGTATGCGGAAACAGGTGAGGAAAAAGTTCGATATCTGGAGAAAGCAACCACGCTCGATTTTAGCAACATTGAAATCATCGAACGTGACCGGTATTTTGTCTTTCCCCGCCGCTGGGATGTTGACGCGGAAGGTAATGTTTATGCCGCCGCCGAGCGGGATCGCTATGCCATTCATGTTTGGACGCCGGATGGCACGCTTAAACGTGTCATTGAACGCGAGTTCCAGCCGTGGAAGAGAAACGAGAAGGACCTGGGGCGGATACAGGCGGTCATGAACGGCCAGACAAGCCGCTTTCCAACGGAGGTCAAGACCGAGATCGAGGAGTATGAGGTTGCGATCAATACAATCCACATCGACGGGGATGGGATGATTTGGGTCATTTCCAGCCGAGGAAATCACGATCAACCCGATGGAATCATGCAGACCTATGATCTCTTCTCACCCGAGGGGCATTTTGTAAGGCAGGTTGCCATCGCCTGCGAGGGGCGCGGCGAGGATGACGGATTGATCTTTGTGGAAAACGATAGGGTCGTTTTGGTCAAGGGATTGATCGACGCGGCGGTCAGCCTTCAAGGCGGTGTCGGAGCGGGCGAGGACGATGAAGCTGAACCGATGGAGGTTATCTGTTATAGAATCCAAAAATAGGATTCTGAAGAATGAGGTTTTAGGATTGAATGAATCCCGAACCACCAATCGGGGCGGAATTTCAGCTAGGAGAGCCAAGGGGTCTAAATTCAGGGGGTGTCGTCCATGATCGGGTTACGGAGTAAATTTGTGATTATGCTGCCGTTGTTATTGGCGGGGGTCGGTCTATCATTGTTCTGGACTTCCAGTCAGGCCGGCGAAGAAGTCAAAATTGACGGTGTGATCCACGTTCAAAACGGGGACAAGCCTGAAAATGGTATCGAGACGATTCAGTTGAAGGAACTATGGCGGGCCGGCGGCGAGGACGATGAGGTTTTCTTCGGCACGATAGGACAGGTCTTGTCCGATCCCGATGGAAATATTTATCTGTTGGATAGCCAGCTATCCGAAGTTCATGTCTATTCCCCGGAGGGAGAGTTCCTCAAAACGGTAGGCGGGGAAGGCGACGGCCCGGGAGAGGTGAGAAATCCGAGCGATATCTTCTTCCTGCCCGGCGGGAAAATGGGAATAGCTCAGCAGTTTCCCGGCAAGGTCATTATGATCGACCTTGATGGCAATCCGGCAGGATCATTTTTGATTGGTGCGGGGGATCCCGGTGAGGGGAACTTCTCGGTTCTGATACGGGGGCGATCCACGGGGGACGAGGTGGTGCTGGCCGGGATCCATATGACCTTCCAGGGCCAGGGTGTGAACAATCAAACCTATTTCCTGTCCCGCATTGATTCGGAGGGAAAAGAGCTCCAGCGTTATCTCAGCAAAGAATATGCTGTCAATTTTGCGGACTTCCGGCTGGATGAAATGGGAATGCACTTCGCGTGGGGACTCTACGATATCAGCTCCGATGGGAAATTGTTCGTAGCCCCGCACCGGAATACCTATGAAATCCAACAGCTCAATGCTGATGGAAAACTCGAGCGGATCATCGAGCGGAAATATACAAGTTTAAAGCGTAATGATAAACAGACCCACGCGGCGGAGCTGATCTTGGAGGGAGTCGCCCAGAACTATCGAGTTCCCGTTCTAGGGATCAGTGTCGAGGATACCGAGCCGGATATATCTTCTCTTCAGCTTACTTCAAATGGTGAGCTGTGGATTCGTACGAGCCGGGGTGACAACGATCTGCCGGAAGGTGTTCTGACAGTCTATGACGTCTTTGATCCCAAAGGAAATTATGCGAAACAGATCCAATTGAGCGCACCGGGCGATGCATCGCAAGACGGCGTGTTTCTTTTGGACGGCGGAAAGGTCGTTGTTGTGACGGGTATTCTCGGAGCCTTTCTTTCCCAGCAGGGCGTGTCCGGCGGGGATGAGCTGACGGAAGAGGAGGCGCATCCGTTGCAGGTGATTTGCTATACAATGTAATTTGTACTAGTGATGTATACTTGAAATTTGTGCCTGCAATTTGTCTTTGAAAGGGTTCGTTGATTAGAGAGGTCTTGAATGTTCAATATAATTCAGTATTTGTACCCAACCTCCCGGATGTTGAAACCCCGGGTTGTCGTTGTACTCTGTCTGTTTTTGGGGCTGTGTCTGATGACCCCCTCTTTTATGGGATGTGGGGGCGATAAGACGTCTGAAACCAACGGAACAGATAGCACGCAGGCTTCAAGCGAGGCGGAGGCCGACACGACCGGTGACAGCGAATCGCTGCAAAAAAAGGAAAAGGAAATCACCGTCGATGCGGGGGAGGTCCGGCGGGCTGAAATGGTCATACCGATCTATGCCGACGGTGTGATACGAACCCCCCGTTTTGTTGAGATTCGGACCAAAGTCGGCGGCGAATTGATCAAAATGCTCGTTCAAGATGGAGATCGCGTCAGAGCAGGCCAGCTCATCGGCAAGATTGATCAGCGCGAGTACTCAATCAATCTAGATGAAAGCCGCTACAGCCGGTTTAAGGCCCTATCCTCAATTGCGGCGGAATCGGATACTTTTACAGTCAACAAACAGGCCCTCCAGGAATTCATTCGAGCAAGGGAAGAACTCGATAATCAATTCAACAACAAACAAATTTCCCAGGAGGAGTACCGCGTCCGCCGTTTTGAGCTTGAGGTCGAGGCTCTTCAAAAGGGTGCTTTCCGGCAGGAAGTCTTTGAACAGAGGACAGGTTTGGCCGAGGCGCGGCTTGCGGAGGAACGGGCAACGTTGAATCTTGAAAACACAGAGATACGCGCCCCCTTCGACGGCGTGGTGCAAGGTCTATCCGTCGTTCTCGGTGAAATCGTAAGTGCCGGGACGCCCATATGTACAATTTATAACAATGATCGCTTGGAGGCTGTCGCGAATGTTCTCGAGGCCGATCTGGGCAATCTTGTCGAGGGGCGGCCGGCATTGCTTGTTATTCCAGCGACGGGAGACACTCTGCAGACTCGAATCGCCGTCATCAGCCCCAATCTCGATGAGGCGAGCCGCACCTGCGAAGTGATTATACGATTTGATAACATCGGGGGCCGGCTCCGGCCCGGGATGTTTGTCAGGGCGCAAATCGCCGGCTGGATTCATCCCGACAAATTAATGGTCCCAAAGGAAGCCATACTGCTTCGGGACAATCGCCCCCTGGTCTTCAAGGTCATGGAGGATCGGGCTCAATGGCTCTATGTCGATACCGGTCTGGAAAACGACAGCTGGGTCGAAATCCTCAAAGTCCATAGTGGTGGTTCACTCGCACCCGGCGACCGCGTTGTCGTCAGTGATCATTTGACCCTCGCGCATGAGGCCAGAATCAAAATCCGCAAGACAAGACCGCCCAAAGACCGGTGGGATTTTGCGATCGGCATGACGGAGCAACCCTCAAAATGATTAAAGCAGCGGTAAATCGTCCGGTAGCCATTCTGATGCTATTTATCGGCTTGGTCCTTATCGGTTTCCTTTCCCTCCGACGACTTCCGGTTGATCTCCTCCCATCAATCAATTATCCCAATCTCACGGTCATCACGAATTATGAGGATACCCCCGCTGATGATTTGACGCGGTTGGTGACCCAGCCCCTCGAAGAGGTCATCACGGGTCTGGCCGGCGTGCGACGGGTCATTTCAAAAACGAGGGAAGGGGTTTCCACCATCACCGTGCAATACGAGTGGGGCACGGAGATGGATTTCGCCAACCTGCACCTGCGTGAAGCAATTGACCGCGTATCGTACAACGAAGATTTTCCGGATGACGCCGACCGCCCCTTGATCCTTCGATGGGATCCCAGCGCCAGACCGATCGCCATTCTCGTGCTTTCAGGAGATGGCGCCCTCGCCCGCATGACGGATTTCGCCCGCGATGTTGTTAAACCGGCTATCGAGCAGATACAGGGCATCAGCCAGGCCGAAGTGATCGGCGGGGCGGAGCGGGAAATTCTTGTCCGGCCCAATTTCGAAAAGCTGAGATTGTACGGTATCACGATGGAGGACATCCGGAGGGCCCTTCAGATTTCCAATGTGAGTTTTCCCGGCGGCCGGATACGCCGGGGACCCTTGCATCTCCCGCTGCGAATTCTGGGTGAATTTGAAAATTTGGAGGAGATCGGCGAAACGGAAATCCCGACGGCCGGCCCGGGCGTGACGATAGGTGATGTGGCTGAGGTGGTGGACACAACAAAAGAACCTGAGGGGATGACCTTGATCTCGACCCATGAGGTTGTATCCCTTCATCTCTACAAAGAAGTCGGCGCCAATACGATAAAGTCAACGGAGGAAGTGGATAAGATCCTTGGAATTGTAAAGGACGAGTATCCCGACTTTGAATATCAATTTGTCTATCGCGATGCGGACTTTGTGAAAGAATCATTCCGAGGGCTCCGGGATTCACTGCTCTATGGAGCGCTGCTGGCCTTCTTTGTGTTGTTTTTCTTTCTTATGGATGTTCGCAGCCCGATTGTTGTCGGATTGGCGATTCCTGTCTCGGTGTTCGCGACCTTCGCCTTTCTCTACTTTGCGAAGGTGAATCTGAATCTTATGTCATTGGGTGGATTGTCGTTGGCGGCTGGTATGCTTGTGGACAACTCAATTGTCGTACTGGAAAATATAAACCGGCATATCAAGGACCGGAAACCGGGTGTAAGCCTCACAGAGATCGCCATCAGGGGTACGCAAGAAGTCGCATCCCCCGTCATTGCCGCAACCCTGACAACGGTGGCCGTCTTTTTCCCCGTCATCTATGTTCCGGGAATCGCCGGGGAGTTCTTCAGGGATCAGGCGCTGACGGTCACCATCTCACTCCTTATTTCCATATTCGCCGCCTTGCTGCTGCAACCCATGCTGTCCGCCCGGATTTTATCCGACCAAATCGCACAGCCTCGGGGATTTTTTAAGGCGTCGGATGTGATGTTCCGAAGACTCATGAATATTTACCACACGGCTCTGGTCTGGGTTTTGTCTCATAAACGGGGTTTTCTTGTCGTATTGATTCTCTGTATGATTGTTTCCGGCTGGATCGGCGTTCAGATGCGCAAGACATTTTTGCCCGAGCGGAATCGCGGCGATTTTACAATAGCCCTTGAGCTTTCCGCTGGATCACCTTTGGAGCAGACTGAAGTCATTGCTGAGGAGATAGCCGGATTCCTCTCCAATATGAAAGAAGTTGATACGGTCTACTCACAGGTCGGGGTTACGGAACGGACATTGGCGGCGCTCAAGGAGTATACCGCCGCCAATACAGCCAGGATTCGTGTTTTGCTGCATCCGCGCCGGGACAGCCGCCAAGAGATGGAGAGCGTCAAGGAACGATTAAAGGAATATCTCGAAGGTTTGGGCGGCGTACTCTATGTCTTCCGCGATGAGGGTATCGGATTGCGCGAGATACTCGCCAGCGGGGAAACAGCGTTCACATTGGGGATTGTCGCCGATGATCCATCCGATGCATTGAATATGGCTGAGGGTCTTCTTCCCCGTCTCCGCCGGGTCGAGGGATTGACCGATGTGGAGATGGATCGGGTCCTGGGTAATCCTACCGTGGAGGTCTCGATCGATCGGGAGAAAGTTCTGCGGTTTGGATTGGAGCCGGATGTGCTGGCCCGTGAACTTCGAGCGCGAATTCAGGGTGTTGTCGCGACGACCTACAACGAGGTTGAGCAGAGAATTGATATCGCGGTGCGTTTGCCTTTGGATCAACGTCGCGATCTTGATGAGGTCTTGGCCTCGCCGGTGAGCGTAGCCGAAGGGAAGACGGTGCCGATCGGTTCTTTCATATTGTTGTCGGAAGATCGTCCGGTGCGGGAGGTTGTCCGTCACAACCAACGCCGGCAAATTACAATCAGCGGTGATGTCAGCGGCCGCCGGCTTTCGCAGATTTGGGAAGATGTGCATCTCATCATTAACAGCCTGAGTGTGCCGTCCGGCGTCAGTTTTATTTCGGGGGGTGAGCAGGAGGAAATCAACCGATCCTTCCGCGATCTGGGCTGGGCTTTGCTGTTGTCGGGTCTCTTGGTCTACATGATTTTGGCGGCGCAATTCGAATCGCTTCTTGACCCCCTGATTATTTCCGCGGTTCTTCCGATCGGCGTCATGGGGGCCGTTCTGACGCTCTTTCTCAGCGGGCATTCAATAAATGTCATTTCGCTTATCGGGTTGATCGCCCTGCTGGGTATCTCCGTCAACGACGCCATTGTCAAAGTCGCGACGATACGCAGGCTGCGTGAGGACGGGATGCCGGGCCGCGAGGCGATTCTTGAGGCAAGCCGGCTCAGGTTCCGGCCGATTCTCATGACGACCCTGACGACTGTCCTGGCGATGGTGCCCATGGCGATCGGTATCGGGACAGGAGAGCAGATACAGAGGCCTTTGGCCATAACCATCATCGGCGGTTTGAGTCTGGCGACCATCCTAACGCTTTTCCTGACACCCGTAGCGTACGAGGGATTGCATCAGCGGATAGACCGCGCCTATGACAAATCAACGGCCGGTTCGAAGGGTAAAGAAAAATAGGAGCCGGGGGCTGGAGGTGACGCATGATACGGTTTTTTATCAACCATCCCGTCGCTACCTGGATGCTCTTCGCGGCGCTGATGATATGCGGCGCCTACGCATTGCCGCGCTTGAACATCGAAGCGATGCCGGAGACGGAATTGCCTTCATTGACCATACACACTCGATGGAACGGCGCCTCCCCCAGCGCCGTCCAGCGATCCATTACGATTCCGATAGAAGAAGCGGCCCGCAAGGTGCATGGTATCGAGGAACTCACCTCAAGGTCATCTCCCGGCCGCAGCCAGGTTACGGTATCTTTTAGACGTGATACAAATTTGGAATTCGCCCGGCTTGAAATTTCAGAACAACTCGGTGCTGTGCGCCGCAACCTACCATCGACAGCAGGGCAGCCGGTCATTGAACCCTACGTTCCAGAAGAGTTTCGAACCGAGGATTTCTTCACTTTCAGTCTGATATCAACGCTCACAACGAATCAGTTGAGGGAGGAAGCCGAGGCTTGGCTTGTTCCCCGCCTCTTGTCGATTCAGGGCGTGGCCGATGCAGAGATGCAGGGCGGTTCCCGGCCGCTTGTAAAGGTGCTTCTCGATTTGGAGCTGATGGAACGCTATAATCTGACGGCAGATGGAGTGTACAGCCGGATCGAGGCGCTCGATGATATTCTTCCGGCCGGAGCGATAAGGCGCTCGGGGCTGGAGCTCAGTGTCAGTGTTAAAGATTCAATCACACTGGCGCGACTCAGCCGGACCACCTTGCGCACCATCCGCGGCCAGCCGATCACCCTGACCCACATAGCTGAGATAACGCCGAGTTTCGAGGATCCGGCTTATTTTGTGCGCATCAACGGCAAGAATGTTATACAGGCGGTTGTCGCAAAGCGGAGTGGACAAAACGCCGTGAGTGTGAGCCGGCGTCTAAGAAGTGCGTTGCCCGATATCGAAAAGGAGCTGCCCTTTCCCGTGACCTTCGAGATCGATGAGGATCAAGGAAAGGCACTGGAGGGCAAGCTTCATGAGCTGGTCTATCGGTCATTGATTATTTTGGGGCTGCTCTTTGTCCTGCTGGCGATAGCCCTTCGCCGAGTTCGTTTGACGGCAATCGTCATCTTCTCGATTCTTCTCGCTATTGTGATTTGCCTCTCGCTCTTCTACTTCTTCGGCATCTCTGTCAATTTCATCACCATCAGCGGATTGACGGTCTGTTTCGGCATGCTTCTGGACAACAGCATTTTGGTGCTGGACGCCATTCACCGGCGTCTCGCCGGACTGACCAACGGCAAGAATGCACGGGAGGCTCTGGTCAGCGGAACACGCGAGGTCGCGTTTCCAATACTCGCCACGACATTGACAACGGTCGTAGCGTTTCTTTCTTTTATTTTCCTATCCGGCCGGCTTTCCCTTTACTATGTACCCCTTGCCGTGAGCATCGGCATCGCGATGCTGGCGTCGATCTTTGTAGCCTTCTGCTGGATTCCTGTGGCTCTGAGGAATGAAGCTCAAAAAGAGATCGGCAAGGCGGGCGGCCCTTCTCCGGAGTCCGAGAGCGGCGGCGGACGTCTATTGTTGCGTTGGTGTGTCGGTGTGCTCGGTCTGTCGGTCATCGGCTGTGTGATTTTCGCGATCCTGAAAGATGTCGGAACGTTGATTGATCATTGGGCCTGGTGTGCCGGAATCCTCGGTGTTTTATTCATTGTCGGCGCCTTCGTCAGCTACGTGGAAAAAATCACCGCTTTTCACCTGCGGTTCTGGTGGTATCCCATTGTTTTGATGCTCGGTCTTTTTGCCGGGGGTTACTATATCTTTAGAAACGAAATCCATCAGGGCGGTTTCTGGCGGCAGGGCGAGGAAGAACAACTGGGTGCCTATATCGAGCGTCCGGTCGGCACGGATGTTCTTCTTTCTTCCGAAACCATGAAGTTGTTCGAGGCCGAGTTGCTTCCCGTGCCTGAAGGGGTGCACATGAAATCGTGGAGTTGGGAGAACCGCGGCTATCTGGAAGTTAAATTCGAGCCGGAACTCCTTCGGTCTGAATACCCCGAGCTGTTCCGTAACAGGCTGATCCTGCTCGCCGAGGAGCTGGGCGGCATGTTCATATGGATTGACGGGTTTGGAGATCCATATCTGAAAGGTGGTCGAGGGGGGGGGCTTGGCAATTCCCGGATCAAGATCACCGGGTATAACAGCAAGGTCCTGGATCAGATTTGTGACGGAGCCATGACGCGCTTGAATCAAAACCGCCGTGTGCGCAACATCCGGATTGCCAGCGGCGACCGGTTTGACCGGGCCGCCGCGGATGAATCGGTGATTTTCATTCACCGGGACCGCCTCGTCGCCTATCACCTCAGCGTTGGAGAAGTCCTGGGCTATCTGCGCCGGCTCCTCGGAATCGAGACTCCGTGGCACATGATCGTCGGCGGAAAAGATCAGCGGCTGATGCTGTCCTTCTCCGATGCCGAAAATATCCAATATGAGCAGGTTATCGGCAAAACGATGACGACACCGAACGGGGAAAAAGTCCGGCTGGCGGATCTCATTACCCTCGAAATGCGGCCCGTCATCGGATCGATCAACCGCGAAGATCAAAAATACTCGCGCATGCTCAATTGGGAATACATTGGAACAGATAGGATGCGGCAGCATTACATTAACGATATTCTCGATGGCATCGAGCTTCCTTATGGTTATACATCGGAAGATGTCTCCGGTGTCAGGATGACCGAGGAGGAAGAAGAGCAGATGCGGACGGTTCTAATATTGACGCTTGTCTT
This sequence comes from Candidatus Eisenbacteria bacterium, assembly GCA_018831195.1. NCBI lineage: Bacteria > Candidatus Eiseniibacteriota > Candidatus Eiseniibacteriota bacterium. Next base: position 86,408 of record JAHJDP010000065.1, read on the forward strand.
TATTTTTATGACGCTCGCGGCTCTCTTTGAAAGTGTTACACTGCCGATGCTTGTCATTATTTCGATACCGATGGCCCTCACGGGCGTGGTCGGGCTTTTCTGGATCACCGATTCTACATTTGACTCATCCGCAAAGATTGGTCTTGTCTTGCTTTTCGGCATCGTGGTCAACAATGCTATCCTGCTGATCAATCGATTCAGACTTCAGCTCCGCGAGTTGGTGGAAGAGAAAGGGTATGGTCCGGATCTGGTTCCCGCGAAAAACAGGCTTGGAGCCGTCGATCTATGGCGGCTGCCGGCCGTTGAGCGAAAAGAGCTGCTGCGCCGGGCCATCTGTGACGGCACGCGGATTCAACTGCGGTCAATCCTCCTAACAAGCGGCACCACCATTGCGGGTTTGCTGCCATTATTGATAAAGATCACTGATACGTCGGAAGGCAAAGATATTTGGGAAAATCTTGCGCTCTCCTCCATCGGTGGATTAACCAGCAGCACCGTCCTGATCATCAGTGCGATCCCCGCCATTTACTGGGTTATGTCCCGGTTTGGATGGGTCGTTATCCGGCTTTGGCACAGAGTCCGCAAAAAGGCACTTCCAGAGGCGCCATCGGCGGAACCTGAACCGGATTCGGTGACCGGGTAAAAAGCGGGTTCCCCTATTTGTGCGGCTCCACACGGCCGCCAAGGTGTTTGCCGAGGAATTCCTCCATAGCCCGGTAGAATTCGAATCGATTCTCCTCGTTCATGAAGCCGTGGCCTTCATTGTCTTTTAGCATATATGGCACATCGATGCCTTTGGCTTTGAGGGCTTCAACAATCTGATCGGCCTCGGCCTTCTTTGCTCTCGGATCATTGACCCCCTGCGCGACAAAGAGAGGGGCTTTGATCTCATCGGCGTGGAAAAGGGGTGAGGCCCCTTCCAATAACTCCTTGTCTTTTTCGGGATCCCCGATCATCTCATAGAACATTTGGCGTCCCAGTTCCCAATAAGGTGGGATGGAACTGAGTGTTGTGAAGAGATTGGACAAGCCGGCCATGCTGACACCGCAGGCATAAAGATCGGGTGTAAAGGCCAGACCGGCGAGCGCGGCATATCCACCGTAGGATGTGCCATAAATACCGATCCGGGTGGGATCCGCGATCCCTTGATCTATTAGATATTGGACACCGTCGGTGATATCGTCCTGCATTGTCAGGCCCCACTGTTTGAAACTCGCGGTCCAGAATGCTTTTCCATATCCCGTGGATCCGCGGAAATTCATTTGAAGTACGGCATATCCGCGGTTAACTAAAAATTGCAGTTCCGGATTGAATCCCCACCGATCACGGGCATGCGGTCCGCCGTGCGGATATACAACCACCGGCAGGTTTTTGGGTTCTTTCCAGCTCGGAATTGTCAGATAGCCGTGAATCGTCAGGCCGTCGCGGGACTTATACGAGATAGGTTCCATCGAACCCATCTCCTTCTCATTAAGCCACGGACTTATATCGACAAGCTTTTGAAAGTCACCTGAGGAGCGGTTATAAAAGTAGTAGGCGCCGATTGATTTGTCGCTGTAGGTCCGGACCAGAACCTTTGTCTCGTCTTTGCTCGCGCTTACAACATTGACTTCGTATCCGGGCAGCTTGGCTTCCAGCGTCTCTTGCAGTTCACGCCGATCATCATCAAGAAAATGGAAATGGCGTTTTTCGGTAGTATATGTGGCGGCGGTGATGACCTTGCGCGCCTTGGAGTGCATCAGGTAGTCGACATCAACATCCGGGTTCTCATAGATGAGATCCAAAGGCTTTGCATTGGCAATGTCGTAGCTGAAGATGGCTGACTTGTCCCTGTCGATATTGGAGCGCACATAGAGATTCTTGTTGTCAAAGGTAAAAAAGAGGGGGGCGATCGTATCCTTGAAATTCGTTGTGACGGCTACATGGAATGGATCGGATTCTGTCTCCCGGTAAAGGATGCTCTCATTCACGCCGTCGGAGGTCGTTGCAACTCGAACCTTTCCTTCATGATCGGTGAGCCATAAGGAGATATTGCCGGGGTTTTCGGCGGCGAGGGCCATATCGCCCGTATTGATGTTTATCCGGTATACATCAAAGACCCTGGGATTCCGGCGATTCATGGAGATGAGCATCTCATCATCGATATCTTCCAGTTCGTCGACAATGCTCACCCTGACATTTTCAAAGGGTGTCAAGTCTTTTGGATTTGAGCCGTCGATATCCACCGCATAGGCGCGGAAATTTTCATCTCCCCCGGTATCCTGTATGAAGATGATCCGGGAATTATTGGCCCAAGCATATCCCATGATGTCGCGGGCCGTGGCTTCGGTGATGCGTGTTATCTCTTCAGATCCGATCTTCTGGATATGTACATTCATCCGGTTTTCCCAGGGCATGAGAAAGGCGAGATGCGCCCCATCGGGTGAAAGTTGGAAACGCGCCTTTTGAGGATTCCTGAAGAAATCCTCCATAGGAATCAGCCGGACTTCTTTGTCGATCGTTTGGGTCGCGCATCCCATGATCCCCAGGAAAAGGATACTAAGTAGTCCGCAGAATATTATTCTTCGCAACATTGAATGGCCTCCTCATCGATTTGGAACAGTGGAACTCTATGAGAGCCTACCACGATTGCCGCGGGGCGCCAATTAATTGTGTGTCATGCAGACCCCACTCGTTTAATAGGTTATCGGCTATCGAGATGGATCCAGCCCTTGCCGGGCGGCCTGAACATTTCTTGACGAAGTCCGAGCGGCGGTGTTTATTCACTTCAGATCCATTGTTTTCTATTCCCGGGGGGGGCTATGTCTGAAAAGAGTTCCGCACCATTTGGCGGCTCCGCGCCGCTGCACCCCGACCAATGGGATGAGTCCTATTGGAAGGAGAATGTCTTCAAGGGTCGCCGGATGAATGAATTCACGCCCCGGGCCGTTATTGTGGGGTGTCTCATCGGCATTTTGCTTGTGGCGGTGAATATCTATATGGGGCTCAAGACCGGCTTTGGCGAGGGCGGTTCGATCATCGCGGCCATCATGGGGCTGATGATCTTCCGCGCCTTCAAGGCCAGATATACCCTGTTGGAAAACAACATCACACAGACAGCGGGTTCGGCGGCCGGGTCCATCGGCAATATTGTTAATGTCGTGCCGGCTTTTGTCATCATGGCCGCCGCCGGGACGATACCCGCCCCAATGACCTGGTGGCAGATCATGCTCTTCGTTTTTTCCACCTCATTGCTGGGGGTTTTCTTTGCGATTCCCCTGCGGAAGCAAGTTGTCGTTGTGGAGAAGCTCCGTTTCCCATCAGGGACCGCCTGCGCGGAGATCATGAAAAATCTGCATGACAAGGGCGATCAGGCAAAGCAACACGGCGGCGTGCTGGGGTGCTTCATTTTGGTGTCGGCACTGGTCAAGTGGCTTCAGGAGGGGGTGCCCCGTGTGCTCAGCGGGATATCCCTGCAGACCGGCGCCTGGATGGGGATCGCATCCGAGCGGCTGCTGCTCGGCATCGCCTGGGATCCGCTGCTGCTGGGCGCCGGCTTTCTCGTGGGGCCGCGAATCGGGATCTCCATGTTGCTGGGAGCGGTTGTCGCCTGGCCGGTGCTCGGCCCCATCCTTGTGAATGGCGGTGTGATCGCATTGGCCGAGGATGCTTCAGCCTATCGGACGATCATGGCCTGGACGATGTGGCCCGGGGTCATGATCATGATATCCGCCGGTCTGACGGCCCTGGTGATGAAGTGGCGCGTGGTTGCAGGCACTTTCCGCTCCATGATGGCGATCGGCGGCGGGGGGGGTGAATCCCAAATTGAAATGGGTTTCAGACCATGGCTGACCTGGCTGGGGTCGTCCACTTTAATCTGCCTGCTTGTCATGCAGTTCGTCTTCGGCATCCCCTGGTGGATGACCATCCTTTCGGTGATCCTCTCCTTTATCATGGCCGCTATCGCGGTGCGCTGTATCGGCCAGACAGAGGTGAACCCTGTTTCGGCCTTCGCCAGCATGAATCAATTGATAGTCGGGGCGATTATGCCGGCCAACATTACAGCCAACCTTACCATGGCCGGAGTCGCCGGCGCCGGCGCCTCCGAAGCCGGAGATATGATGCAGGATCTGAAAACCGGGTGGCTTGTGGGCGCCACACCGAAGAAACAGGTCTTTGCACAGATTATCGGAGTCTTGGTCGGCTCGGCCGTTGCCGTTCCCATGCTGCTGCTCATCTTCAGCACCTATGAATTGGGAACAGAGGCGATGCCCGCTCCGGCCGCTTTCCGATTCGCCGCCCTGGCGGAGCTCTTTGCCAACGGTTTTGGTGCGCTGCCGGGTTACGCGGTGATGGCCATGATCATCGGAGCGGTTTTGGGCATTGGGCTGGGCGTTCTCGAAAGCTCTCCCAAAACCCGCCGATGGGTGCCGTCGCCCGTCGGAATCGGTGTCGCGATGATTATTCCCTTCAGTTACTCCTTCGCCATTTTTCTGGGAGCGACAATCTATTTTATTCTGAAACTGGCAATGCCCGAGAAGATGGAGGAGTACCAGTTTGTCATAGGGGCATCGGGTATCGCCGGGTCGAGTCTCATGGGGATGATCATAGCCTTTCTTATTTGGCTGGGGATGCCGGGTTAAAGAAAAGAGTGATTCAAAATGACTCATCAAGAGTTTTCGCTAACAAGAACGGGCCGGCCGGCATGGGGCTTCATCTGTCTGATTTTGCTGTTGGTCGGGACGCTTTACGGGAGGTGTGTTGGGCGGGAGGACCTGCCGATAGATCTTTCGGCCCTTGAACAAATCCCAGAGGTTAGGGTTTCTTCCATCCATAATCTCTTTTCCCGCGAGCAACTCGCCATGGCCGTTCAGGGTGGGGAGACCGGACTCATTATCGATTTTTCGCATGTGCGGCTTCTGCTCGATGAGACCTCCATCGATCCGGCCAAGATCTATGGTTATGTCCACGCAGGACCTTATCCCTTTGAGGGGGGGGAAACAAAATTTAGTTATAAGCGTTTTCGTATATCGACATCGCTGATTGACGGCCGCTGTCTGTTGCCTGTCGGGCAGTTTTTGCTGACGTACAACAGTGAAGATTGGATCACTCGGGGTCAAATCGTTATCCGCTTTCAGCTCTTTCTCCAAACCGAGGAAAAAGATCGTTTCCTCGGTCTGTATGACATCTTTGCCGCATTCCACCAAACCGCTGAGGGTTTCGCGGTCGAGCCGTGGCTTTTGGAGGGGCCGTGCGTCAACCTGATCGAAAGCGGGCATCCCGATGAAATTCTTGTGTCCTTTGTGACAAACAGTCCGGTCGAGGCCGCCGTCCTTCTGAGTGACGGGAGAAGGTTTACCAGCAACCGCGCAAGTGATCATAATGTTAAGCTAACTCGATTGAAGCCGGATACAAAGTACCAATATCAGGTTAGGATCGGTGATCAATGGACCAAATTCTATTCTTTTAAAACAGCTGCTCCACGGGGCGCTTATCCGGTTGTGTTTGCGCTCTGCGGCGATAGCCGGTCGGGTCACGGCGGCGGGTCCAGAAATTTCATGGGAGTGAACTACATGACGCTGGAGAAGCTGGCGTCACTAGCCTATCAAAAAAATGCAGCCTTCTTTCTCATGGATGGCGACCTTATCACCGGATACACGACGAGTCCCGACGATTTCCGGATGCAGCTCTATGGCTTCAAGCAGGCCATGAGTGGATTTTGGTGTGAGCGCCCCGTCTATACGGCAATGGGAAACCATGAGGCGCTTTTAAAAACCTATGAGTCGGGTGGGCCCTATCCCCACTCAATCGACCGCTGGCCTTATGACAAATACAGCGCTGAAGCAGTCTTTGCCGAGAGTTTCCACAATCCGAAAAATGGTCCCGATCCGTCGGATCCCAGGCGCCCAACGTACAAGGAGAGCGTTTACTCATTTCAATATGGGGCGGCATTCTTTGTCGTCTTTAACAATAACTATTGGTATGGCGACGAACCGGAACTCTATGGTGGGTCGCCGGAAGGCTATTTATTTGACGACCAGATGAAGTGGATTGAGCGCGAACTTGAGCAGGCCGAAATCGATCCATCGATTCAATACGTCTTTTTGATGGCGCAAGAGCCGGTATTTCCCTGCGGGGGACATGTCAATGACGCCATGTGGTACGATGGGTCGAATAATATTCGAGCTTATGTGTACAGCCACGGCCGGCTCGAACCTGAGAAAGATGGATTGCTGGAGGTTCGCAACCGTTTCGCCCGGCTCGTCGCGCAGCATCGCAAGGTGGCCGCGGTCTTCTGTTCTGATGAACACTCATATTATCGGGTTATCATTGATAATGTAGTGCCGGTCGGAGATCCCTTGCAGGATGACCGGAATGAGGATGGCGTTATTGCCTGGGAGAGTGATGAGCCGGCATCCCCCTTGAAGGATTTGGGCCATCCGGTCTGGTATCTGACGTGTGGGGGGGGCGGCGCACCGTATTATTCAGAGCAGCCGACTCCTTGGAATCAATATTGGAAGTCGCGAGAGGATGGTAAATCGGGATATTACTATTCCTCGCAGGAAAATATCTTCATCGTCGCCGCCTATCAAAACCAGGTTTCGCTGGAGGTCTATAATCCGTACGGCGAGTTGATTGATTCGATTCCCAATCTTATGACCATAAAGAACCGCTGATCAATCGGTCAGCTGCGATTTCGGAACATCGGCGCTGCGCGGTTTCAGTTTGAATTGACCGGGGCGTTCGCTCAATACACGACGCAGCCATTCCTTGGGATATCCCATCTCTTCAGCCCGGCCCTCTTCGTTTTTTACATACCCGTCATTGTACTTTGTCATGAGATTTTCGCCTAATTGGCGCCAGCGGGTGACAACCGCTTCGGCATGCGTCAGTGAATAGTCAGTCAGATACGCCGTCAGAAGAGCGGGATCGGTCTTCTCGAGCTCGACCGCCGCCTTTTCAACGGCCGGCTGGCGGGAGAGAAAGCCGTTCTCCAATTCCCGTTGCACGGTCTGGATATCCTGAATCATGTAGGAAAATTTCAAACAGGCGAAATTCGAAACAAAGTTAAAGACCCACCACGGCGCATCCCAAGAAAACGACTTGTAATCACCGATTGTGAATGAGTGCGGCACCTGGTCGATTCCGCAATAGAGCGGCATATAGCAGGTCATGTAGGTGTCATCCAATCCATACCAGTAGATACCGCCGATCGGGTCGGGCAACCATGAACGGGATTGTGAGATGAACGAAAAGCCGGTCTGTTGTGTCGAAATGGAACGTTCCCACGCATACTCCTGTTCATCCACACTCCAGGAAAGAGGACGCCAGCGTTTCGGGCACGCATAGGGACCGGCGTCGATTCCCTTCGTCATGTCGTACGGAGTGCCCTCGTAATGGTCGCGCATCAGCTCGATGACATCTCTGAGGGAGATTTTTTTATCCGGATGAATCCAGAGGGGATAGGGTTCGGCGCCCTCGACGCCCCTGTGGTAATCGGCCGAAAAAGACTGGGAGGGCGCGGCGCGACGGAATAGGGACCAAACCCGGGCGCTGCAGTATCGTTTGTTTTCCGGCGTGGCGGGATCATAAGCGTCGCAGAAACTGAACGGCCGGCCTGACTGAGGATCGTAATAACCCATCTCAACGGCAAACGATATAACATTCTTCGAATAGTGGCAGTTTTCAGGATCATCAATGGGAAACTCACTGATCCGGGCCTTGTTGGCATGGGCTGAAATCGTCCCATCCGGGAGCCGGAGGGCGACCCAATGCGCACCCCTTCCGCCCTCCCCGGGCCCGATGATTTCAAGGATCCATGCTTCTTGCTTGTCGGCGATTGAGATCGATTCTCCCGTCGATCGGTAGCCGAATTCGGCGACAAGATCAGCGATCACATCAATGGCCTCTCTTGCCGTCCTGGCGCGCTGGAGAGCCAGAGACATCAAGTCCCAGTAGTTGAACAAGCCTTGGGGATTTTGGAGTTCCATGCGGCCGTCAAAGGTCGTTTCGCCGATGGCGAGTTGATGCTCATTCATCAGATCGACCACGGCATAAGTATGGGGAACCTGCGGAATTGCACCCCGGAGTGCTCCTTCCCAATCGCTGATTTCCAAAGAATCCCCTTCCTCGTAATCGGCGGCGGGTGTGTAACCGAGATGAGGAAGGAAGCGCCCATCGCATGTATAGGTGATCATCACCGACCCGTCTTCAGAGGCGCCCTTTGTTACGAGCAGGCTCGAACAGGCCATGAGTGGCGAAGCCAGAGCGGCAAGAACGAAAAAGACCGGAAAAACGATGAGAAGATCTTGGCGTTTCATGAATCCACCTCGCACCGGCTCCCGCCGGGAATGGGACTGATTCCGAGTCATTCTGTGTCTTATCCCATCGGACACGATCTTATGTTAGCGGATAAATACAGCGCTGTCCCGCACCGGGAGGCGCCCCGTTGTCTGGATGCTTGAAAGAATGAAAACATAGGCCGCTTCGGATGATTTCGCGTTGTGCCTGATGAGGTCCATAGATAGAATATCAGTGGAGACTTGAGAAGCGCGTATACTCATATAAAGAAGTAAAGATTACCAGGCAGGGACGTCCAACAGACTGTTGCAGAATGCGTTTCGGCCTGTCATCAAAAAGGGCACTCTCTCGCTGGGGGAAAGCTGTGACTGCAGAAAATTGCCGGCATGCTTGGGAGATTATCAATCTCCGCAATGGTTATCTTGTGACCGAAGGATGCACTCATTGCGGCCGCCGGGCGAATTTCTTTACGCTCGAAGATCGCAATCATATGGACAGCTACGTTGAAGGGAAACATATCTGGGGATTCTTGGGGAGCAGCCAGGCTGTCAAGTTTGATTTCAAGTGCACATTGTGCGGCAAGGAGATCAAATTAGATAAGGTAATGGCTTTGATGGCCTGTCTTGATTGCAAGGAAGATTGTCTCGCGCCGAAGAAGGGCCGGGAAAAGTCGGGGGATGAAGATTCCTGGGTCTATCTTGCGCTTTGCCCCGATCCTGGGCATGAGAACGAAGAATGTATTGGTTCTGAAGAAATCAAGGCGCTCAATAGTTACTTTAACAGCCGTATAAAAACGCCCGGGAAACGGATCACAATCATACCCTGTCTTTACCGCGGCAAGATTGACACCTGTCAAGGTGAGATCATCGCCGACGTCGGTATGAAGGATCTATTTTAGGGTTATTAATTGCAAGTGTAGAACCTCAAGCAAGGGAGAGGATAGAACGATGAAGATCTCTGAAGCCGCGGAGAAACTTAATCTTACACTTCTGGGTTCCCTTTTTGATAAGGAAATCGAAGGAGTCTATATTTCGGATATGGTCAGTGATATCGTTGCCGGCGCACCGGCAAACAGCCTTCTGTTGACCATTCAGACTCACAAGAACCTGATTGCCACGGCGAATCTGGTCGATGTGGGCTGCATTATTTATGTTCGCGATAAAAAACCTTTGGAGGATGTCATTAAACTGGCGGAGAGAGCGAAAATCAGTCTGTTCTCTACCGAGTTGGATGCCTGGGGCATGGCGAAAAAGCTGAGCGCCATAGGCATCATGTAGGAAGCGAAGTAATGACATCATTATGGGCCGCACACACGGGATTCATCATAGCTGAATAACAGGGCAAAATTTCAATTTGAATGGATGGGAGGTTTTATGGCGGGTTCCACCTCACGATCAACTGCGCCCATTCTGGAAAAGTATGCGCCGCAACGAGAATACCTCATTCCCATCCTTCAGGATGTTCAAGCCGCCGAAGGTTATCTCTCTCCCGCGTCAATCAGAGAAATCTCACGCCGTCTGCGCATAACCGAAAATGATATTTATGGGGTCGCCACATTCTATTCACATTTTCGATTTGTTCCTCCCGGAGAACATTCAATTCACGTTTGTATGGGAACGGCCTGCCATGTGCGCGGAGGGCAGCCGATCGGCAATATGCTGGAAAGAATGCTTGGCATCAGGCAAGGGCAAACGACGCCGGACGGAAAATTTGAGCTGCATCATGTCAATTGCCTGGGGTGCTGCGCCATAGCCCCGGTCATCAAAATTGATGAGACGATCCATGGCAAAATGTCGGTTCTTAAAGTCGGGAAGGTGATGGATGAGATCAAAAAATAAGCCTGTGCCGTCACGGAAAAACGGCGGAGGAGCGCTTCATCGTTTTCATCGTGTGAATGATCTTGAAAAACGCCGGGAAGCGGCGATCAAAGCCAAAGCGGCTATCAAGCGCACCATCCTGATCTGCGGCGGCACAGGATGTCTCAGCAATGGGGCCGAGGGAGTGGCGCAAGCATTCCGTGATGAGCTAAAGAAGCGGAAAATCGATATGAAGGTCGAGCTCGCTGTCAAGACAACGGGTTGCCAGGGTTTCTGTGAACGCGGCCCACTCGTTGTTTTTCAGCCCGGCGATTTGATGTACGAACGCGTTACCGCAGAGGCGGTTCCGCTTATTGTACAAAATACGGTGGTTGACGGCGAGGTTGTCAAGAGATTCATTCATCGCGACCTTAAAACGAAGGAGTATATCCCCAAATTTACCGATATCCCTTTCTATGCAAGGCAGACACGAATCGTCCTCAGGAATATCGGCACCATCGATCCCAGATCTCTCGATGACTATTTATCCGTCGGCGGTTTCAAGGGTCTGATAAAAGCTTTGAGTATGAAGCCCATGGAGATCATCGATACAATCGAGGCAAGTGGGTTGAGGGGGCGGGGCGGCGGAGGGTTCCCGACAGGAAAGAAGTGGCGGGTTTGTGCAGGGATGAAGAGCGATAAACGGTATCTTGTCGCGAATGGAGATGAGGGTGATCCGGGCGCCTTTATGGACGGCTACCTCATGGAAGGGGATCCATTCAACGTCATCGAAGGGATGTTGATTGCCGCCTATGCCATCGGGGCCGATGAAGGGTTTATGTACGTCAGGTTGGAATACCCGGTCGCTTTGAAGAGCCTGCAAAACGCGCTCGATATATGCTATGACGTCGGCCTCCTGGGCGAGGATATTCTGGGCAGCGGTTTTAATTTCAATGTTAAGATTTGCCGCGGCGGCGGGGCTTTTGTCTGCGGCGAGGAAACGGCGCTGATGACTTCGATCGAAGGGGGGCGGGGGATGCCTCGCAGCCGGCCTCCGTTCCCGGCGGAAAAAGGACTCTGGGGAAAGCCGACGATCATCAACAATGTTGAGACTCTAGGAACTCTGGCTCCCATTATCGAAAAGGGCGCCGATTGGTTTTCAAGTTTCGGCACGGAGACAAGCAAAGGCACGAAAGCCTTCTCGTTGGTCGGCAAAGTCAATAATACCGGTCTTATTGAAGTGCCGATGGGTATGACCCTGAGAGAAATCGTTGAAGAGATCGGCGGTGGAGCGCCGGGCAATAAAGAGGTGAAGGCGGTTCAGACCGGGGGGCCTTCCGGCGGTACGATCCCCGCCAGAATGATGGATATCCCGGTGGATTACGAATCATTGAAAAGCGTGGGATCGATTATGGGTTCCGGCGGCCTCATTGTAATAGATACCGACACCTGTGTTGTTGATCTGGCAAAATTCTTTCTGAATTTCACAATGTCTGAATCTTGTGGGAAATGCGTTCCGTGCAGGGTTGGGACACGGCACCTGCATAGCGTGCTGACCAAGATCACCAAAGGAGAAGGGAAACCGGAAGATCTCGAGAAAATCGCCACTCTCGGCCGGGTGATTCAGGGAGGGGCTTTGTGCGGACTCGGGAATACAGCACCGAATCCAGCCTTGTCAACTTTGAAATATTTTGAAGAAGAGTACTTGGCCCACACGCGGGATCACCGCTGTCCAGCCGCTGTGTGCCAGGATCTCGTTCAGTTTCGCATTCTTCCCGAAAAATGCACCGGCTGTATGTCCTGTGTCCGGGTTTGTCCAACAGGGGCGATTACTGGACCGAGATCGCAGCCGCACAACATTGATGAAAGCAAATGTATAAAATGTCGAGCTTGCTATGAGATCTGCCGGTTCGATGCGGTGGCCGGAGACGCCATCGTCATCACCTCCGACACATCTGGCAATGGAAGATGATATCGGCCATGCCTTTTAGCCTGCTAACCCCCCTTCCATCTTTGGAGAGGTGATATGGCAAAGAATAAAACGATACGGATGGATTTCAACGGCCGCACCGTCACCGCCCCTGAGGGGAGTACCGTTCTAAGAGCCGCGGAATTGAACGGAATCTATATTCCGACGCTCTGCTCGCACAAAGATCTATCACCCTTCGGTGGATGTCGGATGTGTATTGTCGAAATCGAAGGAATCCGCGGTTATCCGCTCTCCTGTTATACAACCGCCGCGGAGGGCATGAAGGTCAAGACCGACACCAAAGAGATCGTCACGATCCGCAAGGAAATCCTTCAGCTCATTCTCAGTGAGCACCCATCGACCTGCTTGGTTTGCGATGAACGTGTTGAATGCAGAAATTTTATGGGGACCGTTCGAAAATCGGGGGTCACCACGGGCTGCCATTATTGCCCTTCCGACCAACAATGCGAGCTTCAGACACTCGTTGAAAAACTTGGAATTGAAGAGCTGGAGTATCCGATTCTCTATCGTGGGGACGTTCAGGAACGCGGCGATCCTTTCTATGACCGCGATTACAACCTTTGCATCCTTTGCGGCCGTTGCGTCCGGATGTGTCAGGAGATGCGCGGCACATCGGTGCTCGCATTCACACATCGAGGATCCAAGGCCATTGTCGGTCCCGCCTTCGGCCGGAATCATCAGGATGCGGGATGCGAATTCTGCGGCGCTTGTGTCGAGGTTTGTCCCACTGGGGCGCTGGCTGAAAAGGCCTGCAAATGGGATGGAAAACCGGATGGAGCTGTCACCTCGACTTGTCCGTACTGCGCTATCGGCTGCCAGCTCGACTTTCACTCAAAGAGCGGGAGATTCATGAAAGCGCTTCCCGTTGCTGAATCCGATGTGAATGATGGACAGGCATGCCTGAAGGGGCGATTTTGTATCGGCGAACTATCGCACCACTTCGGACGGAACCGCAAACCCTTTGCCCGGGAGAACAACTACTGGAAAGAGAAACCCTGGACGGAAGCGCTCGATATCGCCGCGGAGAAGCTAAAGGGAGTCAAATCATCTGAATTCGCCATGTTGGTTTCTTCGGATTGTACAAATGAAAGCCTGTACATGGCTCAGAAGTTCGTCCGGTCCGCCATGGGCGCCAATTCGATTGACAATACGGGAAGGCAGACGCTGGGGGGGGGATTGAAACTCTGGACCGAACTGCTCGGCCGGCCGATTTCCATCCAGGATATCCGTTCCTCATCGCGCATTCTCGCCGTCGGCCTGGATACCCGCTTTAACTATTCTATTGTCGGTGTTGAGATCCGCAAAGCGATGCAGCATGGAGCAGGCGTTGTCACCATTGGACCGCGGGAATCAAATCTGGCCCGATATGCGGATATCTGGCTGCAATCGCCCCCGGGATTTGAAGGAACGGCGCTGAAGGCGATCATCAAGGGAACGGCCGCCGCCCTCGCTGAAGGAGCAAAGGCAACGAAGCTGGATCTGCAACAGCTCGGGAAAGCTGCCTCACTCTTAAAGTCGGGTGAGGATCTAACCGTTATTCTCGGGCCCAGCCTCTTCCGGTATTCCGTGTTGGGAGATCTGGTGGATGGACTCAGAATGCTTCTCAGCAGAAAGAATGTCAAAATCCTGCCTCTCTATACCGGAGCCAATACACGGGGCGCTTTGGAGATGGGCGCCTTTTCCGAGCTGTTGCCGGGACCCGCGGGGATCAAGGACAAGGATGCGAGACTGAAGCTGGAGAAGAGATGGAATCAGTCGATCCCGAGTGATAATGGATTTACCGCTGCGCAGGTTCTTGAGGGGAAGAAAAAATACAAGGTTTTGTATATGATCGGTTCCCAGCCGGGTTTCGATCGCCCCAATTGTGATTTCCTCATTGTTCAGGACATCTTCGAGCCCAACTATCCGTGTGATCTGTTTCTGCCGGCCGCAAGTTTCCTGGAATCCGCCGGGACCCTCGTCAATATTGAGGGACGGGTTCAAGATGCTCCCAAGATCGAGAGTCCGCCGGACAGCGTGATGCATGGAAGGACGCGGCCTGATTGGTGGATCCTTTCAGAAATCGCCAAACGACTTGGAGCCGTGGGATTTGATTATGAGGCGGTCGGCGACATTCAAAGGGAAATCGCCGCGATGATACCCGGTTATCCAAAAGGTGGAAAGACGGATAGAAGCAGGCGGGTTCTTCCGGAGCTCAAGGGGTTGAGTGAAACACCGCCTGCCGATGGCCGTGTGGCGAGGGCCGGAAAGAAGCTGGTTTTGGCGCTCCGCCCGATGGGTTATACGCACCGCGGTGTCTCGTTGACTGCGAAGGTCGAAGGACTCCAGATTCTCAATCCGGAAACCGGTTTCTTTCTGAGCCGCGAAGACGCGGAAAAGCTGGGTATCACGGCGGGGGATCACATTACCGTCAGGGCGGGTTCTATACAAGGCGCGGCCCCGGTCAAAATCGAACCGGAATTGCAGCAAGGAGCAATTTACCTCTATATCCCGGAAGCCGTGGGCGGGCTCATGGAAACCAGCGATCTAGCGGCGCTCTACCGATTGAAGAAAAACCCATGCCCCGTGGAGGTGATAAAGAATGGCGTATAAAGTGATCGAACGCAGGATGATTGTGCCGAACATCCACGAACTCGTCATCGAAGCCTCCGCCGGCGGCCTTGTCAAACCAGGGCAATTTGTCATTGTGCGGCCGGATGAAAAGGGGGAGAGGATTCCACTCTCCGTTTCTGATTTTGATCCGACACGCGGCGTGGTGACATGCTTCTTTCAAGAAGTCGGCGAGACAACGTCAAAACTTGCACTGCTCAAGGCCGGAGACACGATCCCGACGTTTGTCGGTCCATTGGGTGAAGCCAGCGAAATCGCCCATTTCGGAACGGTTCTTCTCATCGGCGGATGTTTTGGGATCGGCAGCATCTATCCGATTGCCAAGGCGATGAAGGCGGCCGGGAATACGGTGCATGTTCTCATTGAGGCGCGTTCGTCTTTTCTCCTCTATTGGGAAGACAGGTTCGAAGAGCTTGTCGACGGCTTCCATGTGATCACCAGAGACGGGACAAAGGGATACAAGGGCCACATCAGCAAGCTGCCCCAGATATTAAAGAACGAGGAGCTGAAGCCGGATCGTGTCATTGTTAATGGGTGTACATTTTTGATGAAGCGAGCATCTGATATGACACGCGAGCTTCAGATTCATACCATGGTGAACATGAATCCGATCATGATCGATGGAACCGGGATGTGTGGTGTCTGCCGTCTGACGGTGGGCGGGCAAACGAAGTTCGCCTGCGTCGATGGCCCTGATTTTGACGGCCATTTGGTGGACTGGAAAGAGTTCCTTATGCGCCGGAAAACCTATTATGAGGAAGAGGTTACGCCTCTCCGTAAAAGCGGAGTGGGCACCGAGTTCCATCTCTCGGGCAAGCATAAGCACAAATGTCTCGAAAAAAACTAAGGATTAATCATGGCAGAGAAGAAAAAAATGATCCCCCATAGGTTCCCGATGCCGAAGCAGACGCCCGAGGAACGGATCTTCAATTTTGAAGAGGTCGCGTTGGGATTCACACCTAAATTAGCGATGCAGGAAGCGGAAAGATGCCTTGATTGTAAAAAGCCGCAATGTATCGACGGGTGTCCTGTGGAGATAAACATTCCCGGTTTTATTATGAAAATCAGAGAGGGCGATTTTGGAGGGGCGGCTCGAATCCTGAAAGAAAAGAATGCCCTTCCGGCGGTTTGCGGCCGTGTTTGCCCCCAGGAAGAACAGTGCGAGAAACACTGTATCATGGGCAAAAAAATGGAACCGGTGGCCATCGGCCGGTTGGAGCGCTTTGCCTCTGATTGGGAGTCGAGCCAGGGGAAGATCGAGATGCCCGATATCGCACCTCCGACAGGCAAAAAAGTCGCCGTTGTCGGGGCTGGGCCGGCCGGCATTACCGTTGCGTCAGACCTTGCCGTTCTGGGGCATAAGGTCGAGATATTTGAAGCGCTTCATGCACCGGGTGGTGTTCTGATTTACGGCATTCCGGAGTTCAGATTGCCGAAGGCCATTGTGCAGAGAGAGGTGGAGTATGTGCAGAGCCTGGGCGTCGATCTGCACCTTGATTTTGTTGTCGGTAAAACGCGGAGTATCGAAAGTTTCCTCAAGCAATTCGACGCCATTTTCGTCGCTTCAGGCGCAGGACTCCCCTGGTTCTTGGAGATACCCGGTGAGAATCTGAATGGGGTCTACTCGGCAAATGAGTATCTGACCCGCTTGAATCTAATGAAGGGATACCGATTCCCCGAGTATGATACGCCGATCAAGAGACCTCACAAGGTAACCGTTACAGGCGGCGGTAATATCGCCATGGATTCGGCCCGTACGGCTATCCGTCTGGGCGCGGATGAGGTTCATATCGTCTATAGGCGCTCCCGGTCCGAGTTGCCGGCCAGACTTGAAGAGGTGGAGAATGCGGAGGAGGAAGGCGTTATTTTCGATTTCTTGACGCTGCCTGTGCGCATGATCGGCAATGATCAGGGTTGGTTGACTGGCATGGAGTGCCTGAAGATGGAGCTTGGCGAACCCGACTCCTCGGGCCGGCGCCGGCCTGTACCAATCGAAAACTCAAACTTTATTCTGGAAACAGATGCATCGGTTTGTTCTATCGGCAATAGTCCCAATCCTCTCATTCCGCAGACGACGGAGGGCTTGGAAATCGGGCGAAAGGGTAATATCGTTGCCGATGAAGAAACCGGGAAAACGTCACTCGATCGGGTCTGGGCGGGGGGTGACGTCGTCACAGGAGCGGCCACGGTTATTATGGCCATGGGCGCCGGGCGGAAGGCGGCGCGCTCCATGCAGGAATACCTATCCGGCTGACAGATGGTGGGTCAATATTGGGAGCTTCATGAAACTTAGCGAAGTGAAAAAATTGTTGAATTGCAAAATGCTCACGAAGTATGTGGAGAATGAGCCCGATGTCACGGCCTGCATGGGGACCGATATGATGAGTGATGTCCTTGCTTTTGCCGAGCCGGGGGCCTTGCTTGTCACGGGACTCATCAATTCGCAGTCGGTTCGTACGGCCGAGATCGCCGATGCGGCCGGAATTGTCTATGTCAGAGGCAAGGAACCCGACGAACATGCCATTGAACTCGCCATCGAATTATCAATACCATTATTTACCACAGAGCTAAGCATGTTTGAAACTTGTGGAATTCTCTGTGCGGCCGGTATGAAGGGAATCTGCTGAGATGGCTGAGGAAGTGTTGTACCAGAAGTCCTTTCCCGTCGGGGGCGGAGACTTCGATGTTGCGGGAGAGGTTTCAACGAAGATCAAAGCGATTCTCAAAGAAGCCGGGCTCGACAGCAAAATCATCCGGCGTGTCGCCATTGCGAGCTATGAGGCGGAACTGAATGTCGTGATCCATGCCGAGAGCGGCGAGGTGGATTTTGTCCTGACGCCGATGGAGATCCGGATCACCGTCAGCGATAAGGGACCCGGGATCAAGGACATTGATCTCGCGATGCAGGAAGGGTATTCAACGGCGACCGACGACATGCGAGAAAAGGGATTCGGCGCCGGCATGGGGCTACCGAATATCAAGAGAACGGCGGATGATTTGAAGATAGAATCAATCGTCGGGGAGGGCACGACCCTTCACATTACTATTCGGATTGAAGAATAGGGTCGCACTGCTCTACAGCGAAGGAGGAGATCATGACGACATTTCTCCATGCCTTGCAGATAGACAGTGATAAATGTCGAGCTAAACTCAATTGTTTGAGGGTCTGCCCGACGAATGCCATTAGAGTTCGCCAGGGCAAGGCTGAAATCAATTCCACATTATGCATTGATTGCGGCGAGTGTATCACCGCCTGCAAAGAAGGCGCCATCCAGCCTTTGACCGACACCTGGGATACGGTCGAAAAGTATCCTTATAAAGTCGCCATTCCCGCCCCGACGCTCTATGGACAATTTCCCTTGGCCGTCTCTCCGAAGGATATTGCGGATGGACTTCTTGCCATCGGCTTCGATGAAGTCTATGACCTTTCGGTCGAGACCGAATTGATCAATAGGGCGATTCGAGATTACTTGAAGGAATACAAGGGCCCTCTGCCGGTGATATCCTCAACATGCCCGGTTATTGTTCGTCTTATCCAGGTTTCATATCCGGATATGGTCCGTCAAATCCTTCCCATATTCCCCCCGCGAGAAATCGCCGGGTGGGAAATGAAAGCGAAAGTCTCAGCGGAAAAGGGGATCCCCCCGGAAGATATTGGAGCGATCTATATTTCGCCCTGCCCGGCGAAGCTGGTTTCCATTAAGCAGCCGGCGGAGGATGCCAAGAGCTATCTTGATGTTGGAATCGGCATCAAAGATATTTATAATCCCCTTCTTGCAGCGATTACAAAACGCCTCAACCGCAAAAATGGAGAGCCGTCGGGACGGGATGCACACTTCAGCATTAGGAGCAGAAGTTATCTCAGAATGGCTCATACCGGCGGAATCAGCCGGGCGGTGAGGCAAACTCATAGTATCTCTGTTGCGCAGTTGCAGCATGTTATTCATGTTTTTGAGGATATTGAGAAGGGAAAAATCAAAAACGCTGAGTTTTTGGAATGCTATTCCTGCACAAGCGGATGTGTCGGCGGTCCGCTGACAGTTGATAAACGCTTCGTTGTTCGAAGCAAAATTCAAAGTCTTATTAATGAAATCAAGAAAACCGACAAGGAACTGGAGGAAGAAGTCGCCCGCCGCTATGTTAAAGGGCGATATCTTATCTCCCAGCAAATCAAGCCCCGCCCGACCTCAAAGCGGACCGGTGATCTAAGCGACCGGATCAAGCAGGTCAAAACACGCGAGATCTACCGAAAAATATTCCCCGGTATCGATTGCGGTCTCTGTGGCGCTCCGACTTGCGAGGAATTTGCCGGTGATGTGGCTGTGGGGGACGCCAAGCCGACCGAATGCATCTTTGTGTCGGATGACCGGTTGAAGGTCCTTCGGGAGTTATATGACCTGAATGAGGGATCCCTTCCCGAAGACAAAAACTCGTAACTCACCATGTTGCTAGACCATCTATGATCTTCTCAAATTGACATCCCGTCCTCATGGTTTCGGATCGCAGGCAAAAATAGGTAGGGTTAAACCAATGGCAGTCAACCGGCGGTTTCACATTCTCGGTCCCCTTCTTGTTGTGATTGTGATGATTGTCATCATGGCTGTTTTTTTAAATCTTCGGAAGAAGCCTGTGATTACGCCTCGGAACGGTGGTGGCGCTCTGGTGGAGGTGATCGAAGCGAAAATCGCCGACCGCCGAGTCGTCATTGAAGGCGCCGGCACCGTCGCGCCTCGGTATGAAGTTACCGTGATGCCGCAGGTCAATGGCAGGGTGAATTGGGTCAGTCCGAAACTCGTCGCCGGAGGAGAATTCCGGGAGGGCGAGGAATTTCTGCGCATTGAGGCGGCGGATTACGAACTCGCTGTTCAGCAAGCGGAAGCGCAGGTTGCACAGGCGGAATTCCAGCTTGATGTCGCCCGGGCCAATGCCACGATCGCTAGAGGAGAGTGGGATCTCATCGTGTCGACTCGGAAGAATTCCGGAAGTGGATCCACCGGGTCGCAAGAACCGAATCCCCTGGTGTTGCATCAGCCGCAGCTTCGGCAGGCGGAAGCCGACCTGGCCTTGGCCCATGCGGCCTTGTCAACCGCACAATTGAATTTGGACCGGACGCATCTATATGCGCCTTTTGATTGCCGTGTCCGGCGGCAGTCGATCGCCCCCGGGCAGGTGGTGGGTCCGGCCAATGCCGTGGCGGTGTTGTACGCAACCGATCTTGTGGAGATAGAAGTTGGATTGCCGATAGCGGACCTTGAATGGATACATGTGCCCGGAGACACCGCTCTGGTGACATTGGACACGGGACAGAAAAAGTTTACCTGGAAAGGTATTTCACATCGGGCGCGTGGTGTTGTGGATGAAATCGGCTGTTTGGAGCGTCTGGTGGTGCGCCTCGAAAATCCGTCTCATCAAATGGATGATCATGCGCCGGAGTTGAGCATCGGCAGCCCTGTCACGGTGCAGATTCAGGGCCGGATGCTGAAGAACATTATCCCGATCCCGCGCAGCTCGATTCGGGAGAACTCAATGGTTTGGATCATGACAGCAGAGAACACCCTGGAGATACGGCCCGTCACAATTCATAGAATGACTCCCACAGAGGCACTGATAGCAGATGGGTTGGCTCAAGGCGAGAAGGTGATCCTGACTCCGCTTTCAGGTGCGGCACCCGGGATGCGCCTGCGCACCATCTCACCGAAGGAGCGCTCATGAGGAGCCCCATCGCATACGTGACCCGAGATCATAATGCGGCGGTTGCCTAATCCGGTTTATCTCTCCCCGATAACGATATCGCCGCTGAAGGTCTCGATCCGCACAGTGGCATCTCCAGAACCCATAGTGAAATGCAATTCCCTTCCCGGTGTGTAGTCGCTTGTCCGCCGCCCGTTCGCCCCGAAATCGTTCTCGATCGAGCCGCTGAATGTGCTCACTTCGAAATCGGCGCTGGCGCTCTTCGAGAGAGCAAGAGTGATGTCGCCGCTGTGGCTATTAAGGTCGCATGAGCACCGATTGTTCAGATCTCCGTTAAAGTTGATATCTCCGGAAACGGATTCGATGCCCACATCGGTAAATTCACCACCTTCGATGCGGATATCACCGCTGACCGTTTCGCAATCCAGCTCGCCATCGATATTCTTCAATTCTATGTCGCTGCTGACGCTGCTGATATTAATTCGATGAGTTTCGACCTGAAGATCCATATCGCCGCTGACCGATTCGAGATCCAGCAATTCAGGTTTGCCGCGAACATCAAAATCTCCACTTACGCTTTCCAGGAAGAGCTTTCCGCTGACTTTATCGACATCAATATCCGCACTGACGGTGGAAATATTGACGCGGCAGTTCTCGGGTAGGTGAATTTCCAGAAAGGTGTCTCCGACCCGGTTGGCATGCCTGGGGATCACCACTTCAATATCCAACTGGTCCTCATCGCCCTTGATATCGAGCCGTTCAACCTTTTCCCCCAATTCCCCGGTTATATGGATTTCATTCTTGCTCCAACCGGCGACAGTGACAGATCCGCTGATATTGCTGATCGAAATTTCAGCTTTGGAGGAGACCTTTCTTGTTTCATCCACACTCTTTTGCGCAAAGACCGCACTCGAAATGAAGATGAGTGACCATACCATTGTGACCAGGACAGGTAGTGCATATTTTTGAGTTTTCATTCTTGCGTCCTCCCCGCTGATGAGTGCAGGATCCTATATATCCGGATTCTCATGTCTGTGCTGCAACCCGCATGGCCCGGTCCTGTAGGGCGACCTTGGCGCGGTACGCCGCCGCCAGCAATCGAGCGAGATGAGGACTCTCAGGATCTGAGAGCCAGGCATCTTTGGCCTCTGCCACCGCTTGATTAATGGCGTGGAGATTGTCAGCGATCACCCTAAAAACAGAGGATGCCTCGCCATCGGCTTCCGCGCTCCCATCGGGCATGAAATGGGCTATTTCCCGATCCGATAACCGGCATTCCGCTTCCAGCGCCTCAATGACGGCGATAGAAGCCGGATCTGATACGGAGGCCCGGCTTGCTTCACCGGTCGTAGAGGGATTAGCAGAGGAATCAATGCTGCCGGAATCCCTCATC
This sequence comes from Candidatus Eisenbacteria bacterium, assembly GCA_018831195.1. NCBI lineage: Bacteria > Candidatus Eiseniibacteriota > Candidatus Eiseniibacteriota bacterium. Next base: position 108,168 of record JAHJDP010000065.1, read on the forward strand.
TCCAGTGCAATGATCAGAAGCACCGCCGCCGCCGCCGTGGCGATGACAGGGGTCCAGAAACCCCGCCATGACCGGGCCATTAGAATGAACCGCTGAAGCGGCCCTGTTGTGACCCGAGCCTCGGACGCAACCTGGGTTCTCGCCGCGATTCCGGGCCAGAGATCCCGTTTGGGTTCAATGCTCTTAGGCAAAGCTGCGGCCTGTTTTATCAAATCTCTGATCTGATCCGCATCGGAACGACAGATTTCACATTCTTGAATGTGGAGTTCAATGTCGATCTTTTGCGGCTCGGACAGAATGCCGTCAATGTAATCATGGAGGAGTTCTTGAGCCGATTTGTGATTCATCCTCAGATCTCCTTCGGACTCTTCAGAACTTGTCTGAGTAATGTTCTGGCTCTGTGACACTGAGCCTTGACCGTTCCCTCCGCCGTTCCCACCATTTCCGCGACCTCACTGTGGCGGTAGCCGTAGACATCATGAAGAAGGAATGCCGCCCTTGCCCCTTCAGGCAAGGTTGCTATCGCCTTTTCAAGATCCATGGCATCATCGATCGGCTCCGGTGGAACGGCGCCGCTGGATTCATCCAACTCACCGGGATCAAGCCACTTCGCCCGGCGCGCCCCGCTTCGTCGGTCTTCGATGATAAGATTGACCGCCACCCGGCGAAGCCAGGCTCCAAAAGCTCCTGTCCCGCGGAATGTATGGATTCTCTCCCAGACCTTTACAAAAATATCCTGGGTGAGAATCTCCGCCTGAGTCGGATCTCCGACCCATCGGAGGCAGAGGGCGAGGGTGGAGCCCACATGTCGTCTGTAGAGTTTCTCGAAAGCCACATGATCTCCACGTTGGGCATCGGCGACGAGTTCTGTGATTCCGGTTTCAGTTGATTCCAGGACCCGGATTGTCTCCGCCGATGTCATTGACTCTGCCAAGATCCCCTCCTCAGACCAGGAAGCCTTTTCCTGGCCTCATACCCTTGACGGTCGAAACGAACCAAGGGTTTAAATTGGATCACCGTTGTCGATCCGGTTTGTAACTTATTGAGACAGCGGGTCATAGAATGCACTCAGGCGAGGTGGATTCTGACCCCTATCTTGGACCTGCAGGCCTTTTCCTTCAAGGCTCCTGAGGTGGCCTCATTCCGGGTCCAAAAGAAAAGGGGGCGGTCAGCGCCCCCTTCCCGAGAATCTTTGGCGTCTCGATCTCTATCGGATCATGGAAACCCGCCGGCTGAGAGCCTGATCACCCGCCAGAACCCGAATCCAATAAATTCCGGAGCCGGCCGGATCGCCGCTCCCCGTGGTGCCGTCCCATACAAGGGTGTGGCGCCCCGCGCGGGTCAGGTCGAATCCCTCTTTCAATATTTGTATCTGACGCCCAGCGGCATCATAGACGCCGGCGGTGAGATGCGCCGCTCTGGGCAGATCGAGGAGCAACCTGACGGCACCCTGGGATGGGTTGACCGGGTTCGGAGTCGGTTCGGACAGATTAATGCGGACAAACTCCGCAACCCCGACATCCGATCCTTCGGGGGTCATTGAGACATTCAGCTCAGTCTTGTTTTCGTGCGTGACAACGACATTGTTGACCGTCACATTGTTATACCCCTCGGCCGCGAATTGAAAAGTATACGTTCCGGGTTTGAGCAGCCGGCAGTAATCGCCCCAATCGGGATCGGTTCTTATGGTTCTCCCTGTCTCGACCACATCAATCGTGGCGTTCACCGGGAGTCCGGTTCCGGAATTGGCAACAATACCCTGAACACCGTAGAGAACCTCGTCCATCATATGGAGCATCGCCGCGCGGTTCTCGGACCAGAAGGTATCCATCTGGCTGTAGGGCGGCCATTTTGTATTGGAGAGTTCCATTGTATAATGAAGCTCCTTGCGCCACTCATACCACCAGTCCTGTTGACCGCCGTGAATGAGATACCATTCAGCGCCGTGGGTCCATCCATGATAGAATTCGGTGCTGTTCCACAACGGTGGATTCAGATAGGTGTATCCCTCGGCAATTTCGATAAACAAATCATGATCCGGCGTATGGTCATAGCGGCAATCCCAGGGGAAATTGAGGACCTCGGCGCCGCCATGCATGTTTCCGCCCAAAACAAAAGTATGATCATAGCCGAAGTACATCAGATGCTGAGTTTCAGGCTCCCGTCCGGCGGGATTATCATTCGGATCGGAAACCGGATCGGGAAAATCGCGATTGCAATCTACGCCGTGGGCGTTGTAACGAGTCCCGTTTACGTACCCGTCGGGATTGTGAAGGGGGATAAACCAGATTTCAACATTGTTGACCAGCTCGGTGATGCTGGGATTAATGCCATACCAGTCGGTAAGGTAGTGGAGCATGCGAAGGCACATATCCATTCCGGTCACCTCATCGCCGTGAATTGTGGAGCTGAACAAAAACTCCGGCTCGGCCTCTTCGATGGTCGGATTGTCGGATATTTTGAGAGCCCAGATGTCCCGGCCCTGTACGCTTTGTCCAATCGAAATTTTTTGGATAAGATCAGGATTGTCATTGGCAAGGGCTTGCAGGTCACCCTCGAGCTCAGCAAATGAATACCAGTAGGTCCACCGGTCGCCTTTGTCCGGAAGGGTGACCGGAGCTTCCAGCGCGCCGCGGGCTTCCCATTCCTTTTGAACCTTCTCCCACATCTCCTTGCCTTCATTGGGTATCTGGGTAATTGTATAACCCGCCGTCTCAAGGGTGGCGCGTTCATCGTCATTGATATAGGCTCGAATGGTCCCCGGATGATCCGGTCCGCCGTTAAAATCGACACGGTCGAAATCAATAGAGAGATCCAAAAGTGTGAGCAAAGCCTCCCCACTGGAGGCGGCTATCTCCACCGGATATCGGTCGGAGAAGGCGTAAGTGGGATCCATGCCGATGTTTTCCGGTGCGGCGGTGACCGGCGCCGCCAAACCCAGGGAGAAGACCAGGGCAGCCAAAAATACCGCGACAGAACTCGAGAGGGTATTCATCCTATCCTCCTCATGCGAAAACCAAAGTTGCCTCACGGCGGATGTGAGGCTGCGACGCTGCGACGCAGAAAGTGTCAATCTATCTATATGATAGCAGATTCAGCGGCATTTCGGGAGGGTGGAGGGTGTGGTATTTCCCGCCTCGGCAGGGAGTCTGGGGCCATGCTGGGCCCGGCAGGACACGGGTAATTTGCTCTTACTGTTTGATATTCTTAGGGTTACAAAGATCCCGTGAATTGCATCCCCCCTCGTCCCGCAGGTCTCAGAGGGACACGCATAATCCGGGGCGCTTGACTCCGAACGCCTACGGGGACAATGTTTTGACAAGCAGCTTCAGAGACTGATACGAGCCCCGAGCAGGAACAACCCAGATACTCGATCATCCGAGGGGAAGGGCCTTCTTCAATGAACGATCACTCGCGACCGCCGGAGGAACTCCATGGCGAGCTTCAAGCGCTCCGTCAAAGAGTCGCTGATTTGGAGCGCACCGCGGCGGAATACAAGGAGGCCTATCAGAAGCAAACGGAGAACCAGGAAAACCTTAGAATTTTTACCGAGACAACGCCCGCCTCCGTTTGCATTTATCAAGGAACTCGTATTGTCTATGCGAATCCCGCGGCCGAAGAAACAACCGGCTATACAAAAGAAGAGCTGATTGGCCGGGAATTCTGGACGATGTTCCATCCGGAAGATCAAGACTTAATGAAGGAACGGGGAATGGCGCGGCAGCGTGGTGAGGATACCCCCACCCGTTATGAACTCCGGCTGATCTCCAAGGATAAAAGGACTGTCTGGTTTGACTTTCTTGTCCGTCCCATCATTTTTGAGCAAAATCCCGCCATCATGGTTACGGCTTTTGATATTTCTGACAGGAAAAGGATTGAAGAAGAACTTCGAGTCAGCGAGGAAAAGTTCAGGTTATTGGCGGAAACAATCGATGCGGTTATTGCCATTACACATGATGAGGTTCTTGTCTATACAAACACCGCCACAGTAAAGATATCCGGATACACTCGGGAGGAATTGATCGAGAATAGTATTCTCAAGGGAATCCATCCCGATTTCAGGGCGATGGTCAGTGAAAGGGCAATTGCCCGCCAGCGCGGAGATACTGTTCCTTCACATTATGAATTAAAGTTATTAACAAAAGCGGGCGAGACACGCTGGGTCGACGCTCATTTTTCCCGAATTGAGTATGCCGGGCGAACATGCGTTCTCATGACGGGCTACGATATTACCGAGCGCAAAATCGCCGAGGAACGCCATCTAAATCTCAGCCGGACACTGGATAAACGAGTCCGGGAACGCACGCTGGAATTACAAGAGGTTAATGAGGCGTTGAGAAGAGAGATTCAGGAGAGGGAACGGGCTGAAACAGCGCTTAAAGAAAATGAAGCGATCCTGCGGATTTTATTAAACGCCATGCCTGATTTGGCGATTCTCGTCAATCGGCAGGGCATAGTGACAGCTATCAATGAAGCGGCGGCCGCCGCGAATAAGAGCACGGGGGAGAGGTTATTGGGCAAGTGCATCTATGATAACTTCCCTGCGGAATTGGCGAAAGACAGACAAGCCCATACCGATTTGGTTTTTCAAACGGGCCGATCTATCCACTATGACGAGATGCATCGGGACTCGATTTATAGTGTCGATATCTATCCTGTTTACAGTAACAAGAATGAAGTTGACCAGGTCGCCGTCTTTTCTGCTAATATAACGGAGAAAAAAAAGGCGGAGTATGACTTAATCGAATCGGAAGAGATGTGGCGTTCTCTTGTGGTGAATAATCCGGAGCATGTGTTTATTCTTGATGCCGGCGGGAAAATCCGTTATGGAAACAGAGTGCTTCCCGGCCGCCGGATCGAAGATTTCCTGGGAAAGATTGTTTATGAATCCTTCCCGCCCGAGGAGCAGATCAATTATAAGAAGGCGTTGAATAGGTTGTCCAGCACCGGCAAGACCCAGACTTTTGAGATACTCTATGTGGATTCAGACGGCTCGAGAATCTGGTTCGATAACACTATTGCAAGGATACTTTTCCGAGGGGATAAAAATGCAGTTCTCGTGATGGCGCGGAATATCACAGAGCGTAAAAAGGCCATGGAAGAGCTGCAGAAAATCCAAGAAGAGATAACGCATGCCCAGCGCGTCTTGTCCATGGGAGAGATGGCGACAGGTCTGATTCATGAATTGAATCAGCCGCTTTGCGCTATTGTCAATTATACCGGAGGGTGTCTCGAGAGATTGGAAGCGGGAACCATACAGCAGGGAGATCTTGCCCATGTGATGGAAGAGATTGCACAGTTGGCAACACATGCCAGCAATATTATTCGGAACCACTGGAACTTTGTCCGAAAGAATGAAACGAAACGGCCGAATGTCAATCTCAATCAATGTATTGGAAGGGTGATTCGCCTTCTGGAGGCCAGTATCGATGCGGAATTGATCACCCTGCACAAGGAGCTTGATGAGTCATTGCCGGCAATTACGGCGGTTTCAGCGCAAATTGAACAGGTTCTGATGAATCTCTTGCGAAATGCCATCGATGCTATCACTGAACTCGGAACCGGTGTGGTGATCGTGCGGACATTCATGAATCAGAATGATATGTTAGAAGTGGTCATCATCGATACGGGGCAAGGGATCTCGCGGGAGATACAGAAACATATGTTTGATCCCTTTTTCACTACCAAGGCGGATGGCTTGGGGATGGGTTTATCGGTAAGTGCTTCGATTATTGAATCCCATAATGGCCGGCTCTGGTTGGAGTCCGGATCGAAGCAGGGAACGGAATTTCACTTTACATTGCCGGTGACTCAACCTGACGCTTGATGGAGTGGCGAAAGACAAGCCATATTAAGCGGCAAGGAGGTTGATAGTGAGCAGCGACCCAACAGTCTTTGTTGTTGATGACGATCCTGATGTGCTCCGCTCCATCAAGTTTCTTGTAGAATCGGTGGGGCTTTCGGTGGAATGCTACAAGTCGGGCCAGGAGTTTATGGATGCCTACGAACCGGCACGATCGGGGTGCTTGATCTTGGATCTTCGGATGCCGGGTCTGAGCGGTCTTGATGTTCAGAAAAGACTCAACGAATTCAAGATTCAAATTCCGATTATCATCGTGACGGCGCATGGAGAGGTGGAAACAGCTGTCCGCTCAATGCGGGAAGGGGCCTTCGACTTTATAAATAAGCCCTACAGCAAGCAGCTGCTGCTGGATCGCATCCAGCAGGCATTAACAAAAGATCGAGAGGCCCGGAGAAACTCGGCGTTGTTGGATGAGCTGTCAAATCTTGTCGCCCAGCTCTCCGTTCGGGAGAGACAGGTGATGGAGATGGTGGCCCATGGGAAATCCAACAAGGATATCGCCGGAGCGCTGGGCATCAGCCCGAAAACCGTCGAATTCCACAGGGCGCGGCTGATGGAGAAACTCAAGGTCGGGTCTTTGGCCGAATTGGTGCGGCTGGCGGTAAAGATCGAGGGGTCGCCGGGTCCGAAGCGGGGATCAGGGGAGTGACGGTTTAGCAACGCCTTGCATAGCAATGAGTTAAAGACCCCCGACGCGGGGACGTTCAGGCAACAAGCTCCACCCTTTCCAATAATCCAGAAAAATCGAAACATAGTTGCTTGACCTGGGGATTTCCATTGGCTATGCTAGGGTTAATTCTAAAGATCGGCTCGCAGTCGCCGATGAAGACCCTAGCTGATATAGCGTTCGTTTTCGGTAAGGGGGAGGGGCGAATATAACGTCCCCACGATCGTTCCAGGGACAGCGGAGCGCTGTGGAAAGGCGCTCAAGGCGACAGTGAAACACGACCGCAGTGGACGTTAATTTCGCCCCAGTACCCCTTTCAAGAATCTCGCCGGCGGCGGGTTCCAGTTTGGATCCCGCATTCTTTTTAATTGATCCCATCCACTCTTTATAATCACTCCATCGCTTGGTTCTGTAGGTCCCAACGTTTTCATGCAACTATTTCTATTCCCGGCCTGTCACACAGGACAGGAAAGAGGTCGTGGAGAGTGGTGTGGAAGAACAGCGACTCATAGCGGATGTCATAGCCGGGGATGCTGCGGCCGAGCGGCGGTTGTACGATGCCCATGTCGATCGAGTCTTCCGCTTGGCCTACAGGATGGCCGGTGATGAACAACTGGCGGAGGATTTTACACAGGAGACCTTCCTGAAGGCTTTCCGTTACCTTCCCCGCTTTCAGGGTCGATCCGCACTCTCCACCTGGCTGCACGCGATAACGATGTCTGTTGTGATAAGCGGACTGCGCAGCAGGAAACGCCGCCAGGAACATGAGACGCCATATGAAGATATCGAAACAGCGGGAGCGCCGGGAGAGACGATCAATATGGAACTCAGAGTCCAACTCAAAAGTGCGATCGACGGCCTCTCCACCGCTCTCCGCGCCGTCTTTATTCTGCACGACATTGAGGGGTACAAGCATCGGGAAATTGTCGACATCCTCAGCATCCCTGAGGGCACCTCAAAAGCCCGGCTGTCTCGGGCCCATGAGACGTTGCGGAAGAATCTGAGCCCCTTGGGCCGCAACCCGTGAGGGAATGATGGCCATGAGTGATGACCCATTGAAGGAACTCATTCGCAGGAATGCGGAGAGCTACAATCGGCCGCCTGAGACCCCAAGGGAGAGGATCTGGGCGCGGATTCAGGTGGAGCGCCTCTCTGAACGCCGCCGGCGTTCTTGGCGGCACCTTATCATGTTCCCGCGCATTTGGGTTCCGGCGGCCGCCGCCGCGCTCCTGTTCATCGGTATCTTTATTGGACGGTCCTGGCAGAAATCCCCGGCTCCGGCCTTTAACACAACAAACAGTGAACACCGTTCTGAATCAGGGACCCGCGTTCCCTCGATTTTTGAAGTTGCCGCTCTCCGTCATTTCAGCCGGGTGGATCTCATGCTGACCCGTTTCAACACAGAGACGGACAAACCGGCCAAGGATGAGTTGGTCGATTGGGCCCGGCCTCTGTTGGTGGAAACCCGGCTCCTCATTGATTCGCCGGCGGCCGAGAGCGTTGAGATAAAGCGTCTATTGAACGATTTGGAATTTGTTCTTGCACAAATAGTCCAGATCGAACAGAAGCAGAACGGATCAGAACGGGAATGGATCAACGAGGGGCTTCATCAAAAAAACATCCTGGCGAGATTGCGGGCCGCTGTCCCGGTTAGGGACATCCGCCAAGGGATCTAGGAGGGGAATAGACATGTCCACACTCAAAATGAATGGCTCCAGCTGGGCCGCTCTGATTCTGTTGATAGCGCTCGCCGTGTCGATGAGTCCGGTGGCTTCACACGCAGAAAGGGCGGATGAAGTTTCTGCGGATGCCGTGTACAAGGAGGCCCGCGAACTCCTGGCCAGGGATTCGTTCCGGGAGGCCGCCGAGCGTTTCCGAGAGATCTCCAACTCATACAATGATTCAAAATATACGGCGGATGCCCTCTACTGGGAGGCGTTCTCCCTCTATCGGCTGGGGCGGCTCAATGAATTGAAAGAGGCCATGGGCGTTCTTGAGAGGCAAATCGGCCTCTATCCCGAAGCAAAAACCAGAGGTGACGCGTTGGAACTGGCGACCCGTATACGCGGCGAGTTGGCGCGCCGCGGCGATGCGGATGCCGCCGAGAAGCTGGCCGAACAAGTCATGCAGTTGGAGGAACGTGAGGCCCGGGCTCTCACTGCGGAGCGGAACGGGAGGGAGGGTGAAAAAGATAAGGTCGATGAAACAAAACTGGCCGCCCTGCAGGCTTTGATAAATATGGATTCAGATCGGGCCTTGCCGATCTTGAAAAAGATTATGCAGAAACGCGACAAGGACAGCGAAAGACTCCGCGTGGAAGCGCTCTTCCTCATTGCTCAGCATAAGAATGATGAGACGGAAGAACTGCTTCTGGATATTATACAAAATGATCCCAGTCTTGAGGTTCGGAAGCATGCCGTTTTTTGGCTCTCTGAAATCCCCGGCGAGAAATCATTGAATACTCTTATAGATATTCTGAATAAATCGGATCAGTCCGCGCTTCAAGAGGAGGCGCTTTTTGCCTTGTCGAACAAAAAGGGGGAGCGCGCCCGGGAGGTGCTGAAGAGTTTGGCGCTCAATGAAAAGGCCTCGGAAGAAATTCGTGAGCAGGCCATCTTCTGGCTGGGCCAGCGAAGAGGCGAAGCGACAACGGTATTCCTCAAACAGCTCTACTCAAGCCTGAAAGAGGAGTCTCTCAAGGAAAACGTTCTCTATGCCCTTTCTGAGTCGAAGGACAGTGATGTTGGGAAGTGGCTGTTCGACGTAGCCTTGAACGAGTCGGAGTCGATCGAACTGCGGAAGCAGGCCCTTTTCTGGGCGGGCCAATCAAAGCAGGCGACCCTGCCGGAATTGGAGAGACTCTACAAAACGATGACCAATGCCGAGATGAGGGAGCAGATCCTCTTTGTGCTGTCACAGATGAACAATGAAGATTCCGTCACGATGCTCATGGAGATCGCAAAAACAGAGCAAGATTCCGAGCTGCGCCGGCAGGCCATATTTTGGCTTGGCCAGTCCAAGGATCCTCGGGCAATTGATGTTTTGGAAAAGATTCTAACCGAGTGAGGAGGCCATGCAAAGAAAGTGCCTCTTATGGGCCGGATGGTCGCTCCTTGTCCTTCTCTGCCTTCCGCCACAGACCCCCGTTCAGGCCGCCGGCGGATCGATAAAAACAGAGGTTTCATCGATAACGAACGGGAAAATCTGGCTCAGTTTCGCCTCCCGTCCAGGTGTTCGCGGTGATGGAACAAATATCTGCATCTCTGATGATGATGACGACGATTGGGAAGCCGGTACTACCGCGGGACCGGTGCATCTATTGCTTAAAGTGAAAGAGGGTGAGATTTACCGTGCCAGAGTTTTTGTCGGCGGCGACCTTATCTTTGCCGCTTCCCTTGCGGACAGTGTTAATATCTGGCCCAGACTTCTCGATTTGGCAAAAGACAAATCTATACCGCAGGAGACCCGCGAAGCCTGTCTCTTTTGGCTGGGACAGGCTGTTTTTGCCCTATCCCGGCATTCCGAGGATGAATCTCTTGCGGTTCTGGCCCGCGTCGCCCGAACCAATCCCCATCCGGAAGTGAGACGATCCGCCCTCTTCTGGCTGGCACAGAAGGATGATCCGCTGGTATTGTCACTCTTTGAGGAGATCCTACTCGGCAAACCTTAGGCGACAAGCTCGAGGGCGGATATGAAAAAGGAAGATCCCGCCACATCATTTGCCGCCGCCGTCAAGGCGTTGCTGACGACAGACAGTTTTGGACGCGAACTTATCTACCTTCCCGAAACAACTTCAACAAACCAGATCGCCGCGGAATATGCCGAACGGGGCCATGCGGAAGGAATGGTCATCGCCGCCGGAAGCCAGACAGAGGGACGCGGGCGGTTCCAGCGAGTGTGGTATTCGCCGCCTGATGATAATCTCTATTTTTCTCTGATCCTCAGGCCGTCCAAACCTCCGAGCGTCATCCCGCAGCTCTCCTTGATGGCCGGCATCGCCGTGGCCCGGGCGATCCAAAGTGTAACGCCCGGTCTGCCCGTGGGGACAAAGTGGCCCAATGATGTCCTGATCGGTGAGCGAAAGGTCTGCGGGATTCTCTGTGAACTGCGAACCGATGCTGATATTATCCGCCATGTGATATTGGGCGCCGGTGTGAATGTCAATATTGAGCAGGGAGGCTTTCCGCCGGAGCTTGAGAAGACGGCGACATCCCTGAAGATCGCCGCTGGAAGATCTGTGCCGCGCCCCCGGTTGCTGGCGACGATCCTCGCTGAAATGGAATGGATGTACGATCAATGGCGGAACCTGGGCTTTGATTCGCTGTTGGATGAATGGCGAAAGGTTAGTATTCTCGGTGGACGCAGAGTGACGGTCGTCACCATGAACCAGCGGATTCGGGGAAGCGTCGACGGCCTGGCGCCCTCGGGCGCCCTGCTTCTGCGGGGTGATGATGGAGGGATTCAAGAGATCCATTCCGGGGATGTCCATCTTGAGGATTGGAAGGATAGTTAGACATCATGGAGTCATTGTATAAGAGTCCGAAATATTATGAGATGGCCTTCTCATTCCGCGATATTCCCAGAGAGGTCGACCTCTTTGAAGAAGCTATCAAGCGCTATGCTTCCATACCCGTCGCCCGCGTGCTTGAAATCGGATGCGGCCCCGCCCCCCATGCCGAGGAATTGGCGTCACGGGGATACGAATATCTCGGCCTCGATCTCAGCCGTGAAATGATCGATTATGTCATGGAGAAATCCAAGAAGGGCGAGGGCTCGGCAAGGGGTTCGATAAAGGGGTTCATCGCCGACATGATCGATTTCGATCTCGATGAGCCGGTGGATTTCGCCTTCATTCCGCTTGGATCGCTCTTTGCGAAGCATACCGCCGATCTGAAATCCCATTTCAATGCCATGGGCCGGGCGTTGAAGAAGGGCGGCCTCTATCTGCTCGATTGGTGCGTGGAGTTTGATGCGATCGGCGGCAACAACCAGGAATGGGAGATGGAGGCGGAAGGCATCCACATAAAGACGAGCTATGCCACCCGGATCCTCAACCGGGTTGAGCAGGTCTTTGAAGAGACCATCATTCTCGATGTTGATGATCACGGCGCGCACCGGGAGATTCAGGATCTGTCGATCAGACGGGCCATTTTCCCCCAGGAGTTCCTGCTTTTCATCGCCGGCCATCCCGCTTTCGATTTCATCGGCTGGTGGAACAATTGGGATCTGGCCAATCCCCTGGGCGGCGGCGGAACGATCAGCCGACCGGTCATTATCCTAAAGCGTGTATAGAGTGGGAGGAATCCATGAACTGCATTCGCACGATCCAGGCCATTTTTCTCGCCCTGCTGCTGCCGGCGCTTACCGTCGCCGAAAGCGCGGCCTCCGGCCGGGATAAGTCCGACCCCATGGCTGTCGTCGACGGGAATACCGCCTTTGCCTTCCGGCTTTACTCGGAGCTGAGGAGCGGTGAAGACAATCTCTTCTTCTCACCCTTCAGCATATCGACGGCGTTGGCCATGGTCTATGGCGGGGCGCGGGGAGAGACGGCGGCCCAGATGGCCGCGGTGATGAGCTTTTCGAAAGACCAAAAGAGCTTTCACAAAAATTTCGCCGGTCTGGGGGAGATGCTCGACCGTGTGCAGAAGGTAGGCAAAGTCAAACTCTCGACGGCCAATGCCATCTGGGCTCAGCAAGACTATCCATTTCTGAAAGATTACGTGAAGCTCACCGAGGAGTTTTACAAGGCCGGATTGCGGCGCGAGGATTTCAGGACCGCCGCGGAGGCGGCGCGGGGACGAATCAATCGCTGGGTGGAGGAACAAACAGCCGATAAGATCAAAAATCTGATTGGGCCCGGTATCCTGATGCCCGACACAAAAATGGTTCTGGTCAACGCGATCTACTTCAAGGGAGATTGGAAAGAGCAGTTCAAAAAGGACCAGACAAAGGATGAGCCGTTCCGGCCCCTGTCCGGCGACCCGATCGATGTCCCCATGATGAAGCAAACGCGACACTTTGCTTACACCGGCACCGATGATCTGCAGATCCTCGAGCTTCCCTACGCCGGCGAGGATCTCTCCATGATCATCCTTCTGCCCAAAGAGGATGCCGGCCTCCCCGGCCTGGAGGCGGCGCTGACGCCGGAGCTGCTTTCAGAGGGCATCGCCAAGCTCGCGCCGATCACTGTCGCCCTCTCCTTCCCCCGCTTTTCCATGACAACCGAGTTTGGTCTGGCCAAGAAGCTGGCCGCCATGGGGATGCCCGATGCTTTCAGCGACAGGGCCGATTTCTCGGGGATGAGTGCAAGAGGCGATCTCTTCATCGATGCTGTCCTTCACAAAGCCTTCGTCGATGTGAATGAAGAGGGGACGGAGGCCGCGGCCGCCACCGCGGTGACGATGAGGATGGCGACGGCGATGCCGGAGCGACCGATCATCTTCCGGGCCGATCATCCCTTCATCTTCATGATCCGGGAGAAGGGATCCGGATCGATTCTCTTCATGGGGCGGTTCATGAAACCCGGGCCATAACGCTGCGTATTTGGTAGTATCGGAGAACGGCCGCCTCATCACACGGGGTTCAATAACGAAGCCACCCTCGGGAGCCGGAGGGGCAGGTCTTCATGCCGGAGGAAAAAAGATATGGCGCAAACACGTCGGGATTTCCTGAAAAAGGCGGCCATCGTCGGTGGCGCGCTCGCTGTTCATCCCATGGATGCCTGGGCGGCGGAAACCCTTTCCGCCGATATGTCGATCGCCCGCTGGAGCGGCGCCGATCTTTCCGATGAGGGTGTGCCCGCCATGGCCGCCGCACTGACCAAGCAAGCGATTGAGGCGATCGGCGGTATGGGCCGCTTTGTCTCCAAGGGCGACAAAGTTTGGATCAAACCGAATATGGGATGGAACAGGGCTCCGGAGCTGGCGGCGACGACCAATCCCGATGTTGTCGGCGCCCTGACGCGCCTCTGTTTGGAGGCCGGCGCCAAGGAAGTCAAGGTGGGGGACAACACCTGCCACAAGTCCACGCAATGTTATCGCAGCAGCGGGATCGAAAAGGCGGTTGAGGCCGCCGGCGGCAAGACGGTTTATCTCGACGAGAACCGCTTTCGGGAAGTGAATCTGAACGGCAAGCGATTGGATAAGTGGGCGCTCTATTCCGAGATTCTCAGCTCCGATCTGGTCATTAATGTTCCTATTGTTAAACACCATGGCCTCTCCCGCGCGACCCTCTGTATGAAAAACTATATGGGGATCGTCGGCGGGCAGCGGAACGCCTGGCATCAGGACATCCCGACCTGCCTCTGCGATATCACCGCCTATATGAAGCCGCGCCTCTGCGTTCTCGATGCCGTTCGCATTCTCACCGCGCACGGGCCGCAGGGGGGGAATCTGGAGGATGTGAAACGGGTCAATACCGTCGCGGCGGGAATTGATATTATCGCCTTGGACGCCTTCGGCGCCGAGCTGCTGGGTCACAAACCGGATCAAATTGAAGCGGTCAAAGCCGGGTTTGAGGCCGGTCTGGGCCAGATCGATTATCATAAGGTTGCTCTGAAGGAGCTCTCCGTCTCGTGAATCCGGTCGAACGAGCGCGGATTATCATTTGGATCCGGCGGATAGTCCAGGCGGCGTCGCTCACCTTCTTTATCCTCCTCATGATCGCCGCACATACGCCGGAGGAAGGGGAGCAGGCGAGCGGGCTCCTTAAATTCTTCTTCAATATTGATCCCCTTGTTCTCATCGGGACCTGGCTCTCGACGCAGAAACTGACCCATCTATCGCTGCTGGCTCTCGCCACGGTCGGTGTGACCTTTGTTCTGGGCCGTGTTTTTTGCGGATGGATCTGCCCGTTCGGTGTCTTACACAATATCGTCACCTGGTTCCGCAACCGCAGGCGGAAGGGCCGCCCGCGCTTTGAGGTCTATTCGCGCTGGCAGCGCGCGAAATACGCTCTGCTCTTCGGGCTTCTGATCAGCGCCCTCTTCGGCGCCCACTGGATCGGCGTTTTCGATCCCGCCTCGATGTTCTACCGCAGTATGACAACGACGGTCTTTCCTTCCGTGCAGCATGTCGTTGATGAGGGGGCGACCCTCGTTTACCAAACCGATCCCCATGTCGGGTCGTTTCATTTCACCTCGATCACCGAGCCGATTTACGGCTTCTTCCGCGATCATGTCTTCCACGGCCAGCACCACATTTACACGGGGAGCCTGCTGCTGGTTTTGCTCTTTCTCGCCGCGATCCTGTTGAATCTCGTGCGACCGCGCTTCTGGTGCCGTTATGTCTGTCCCCTCGGCGGTTTGCTCGGCCTCATCGCGCGCCGCTCGATGCTGCGTCTTCGGGGCACCGATGTCACGTGTGTCAATTGCGGCCTCTGCACGATGAGCTGTCCGGCGGCGGCGCAACCGGAACAGGTCGAAAAGTGGCTGCCCCATGAGTGTTTCGGCTGTTGGAATTGTGTCGCTTCCTGCAAACGGGGCGGTTTGCACTTTCAATTTGAATGGCCCTGGAAAAAGGTCGGGGCCGGTTCCCTCGATATTTCCAAGCGCCTGACCCTCTCGGCCCTGGCGGCCGGTTTCGTTGGATTTCTCGCGATGCGATTGACACCGCAGTCCCGGGAGCGATCGTACAATCCCAAGCTGATCCGCCCGCCGGGAGCGCTGGATGAGAACGAGTTTCTCGAGCGATGTATCCAATGCGGCGCCTGCATCAAGGCCTGTCCGACGAATGTGCTTCAACCGGCTCTTTCCGAAGCCGGAGTGGAGGGGGTTTGGACCCCTGTCCTGATTCCCCAACTCGGCTATTGCGAATATAAATGCAACCTCTGCGGACAGGTCTGCCCGACGGGCGCCATCCAGCCGCTGCCGCTCGCCGAGAAGCAAAAGGTCAAAATGGGATTGGCCAGCTTCGATACGACGCGCTGCCTGCCCTATGCCTATGACCGCCAGTGCATTGTCTGTGAGGAGCATTGCCCCATTCCGACCAAGGCGATCTACTTTCATGAAAAGGAAATTGTGCGGCGTGACGGATCCTTAATGATCGTGAAGCAACCGCGGGTCGATCCTGAGCTATGCACAGGATGCGGGATTTGTGAAACAAAGTGCGTTTTCCGCGACCGAGCGGCGATCCGCGTGACCAGCGCCAATGAAACCCGGCACCCCGGCAACCGGCCGATGCTGCCGGGCGGCGAGCGTTTCGATCTTGGGATCCCGGAAGGGGAAGAGGGCGGCCCCAGCGGCGTTGAGGTTGATCCTTACGGCGGGGCAAACCCCTATGAGTAGCGGTTCCGACCCGGCCATGGCGGAACCCGCCTTTTCAGCGCTTTAGAGTACCGGCTTCTCAGGCAGATTTACTTTTATCGTGAGGAGATCCTTGTCGATTTTTACAATCCCGAAGCGCTCCTTGTGATCTTTGAAGATGAAACCGGCATCGTTCTTGGCCTGCATTGTCAGGTAGGAGTCGAGATTCTCCGCGAGGTTGACGAAGGCCGCCGCGGCTTCCTCTTTTGATGGATAGGGAATAATAATCTGCGTGTAGGCATTCTCCTCATTTAATGAATAGCCTCCGACGACTCCGAATATTTTGCCGCCCAATTTCAAAATATCGCCGCTGCCGAGCGTAAAGATCGGCTGCAAGCCGTATTGGCCGCGGATCAACCGGGCCGATCCGTCGATCAGATTTTCACTCGGCAGAAGCTCAAAGAGGGTGACCGGTTCGCCTTCCGGGATGCTTTCCAACACCTGTTTCGACAGGGCGACCATCACGGGGATCAGCGTCGTATCGCCGCTGAAGCTGTTCACCTGAATGTAGCTGGCGTTCTTCACGATGGTGAACTGGTACTTATTCGCGGAATGCCGGACCGATAACCCTTCCGTCGGGGTCTCCCGGCCGCATTTCATCAGATAGAGGCCCAGGGCGGGGGCGGGGCCATCCATCTGATAGACCTCCAGATCGATCTCCTCTTCGCCTTTCACATATTCTTGCACAATCAGCTCTTTAAAACCGAACTCGTGGAAGAGCTCGGCGCCCCCATCGATATGGTCAAAGAGATTGAGACCGACAAAATGCATCGGTTCGCCGGAGCGGACCCATCCGCCGGAAAACCCGTCGCCGGGCAATGTCAGCTCAGCCTGAAGGGGTATGGACAGCAGAAGCAAACAAACGATCAGGACGATACATCGGCGCATAGTGCAATCCTCATTCCAGCGGGCCACATCCCCGTCGACACGGACACCTCTGCGGGGCGGCATCCGAAACCTCTAAACACGGATATGCTCAATCTTCTCCGGATCCGCGACTCCCAACCCCAGTTTTTCGCCATAGGTGAGGTAGTCGGTGAACATCGGGTTCTCATTCACTTGGATCCCCATGCTCTTCCTTTTAGCGACCATATTCTGCTGGCAGATCATATCCATGGCGAAGGCGTCGGTTGAGAAGAGCAGGGTGTTGTTCGCGTAGACGAAAGCGGCGTTCGGCA
The DNA here is from genome assembly GCA_018831195.1 of Candidatus Eisenbacteria bacterium. NCBI lineage: Bacteria > Candidatus Eiseniibacteriota > Candidatus Eiseniibacteriota bacterium. The sequence continues at coordinate 125,177 of JAHJDP010000065.1, forward strand.
TCGGGCCGCCGTCATACTGGCCGAGAAGTCCGTCGGTGATGTTCAGGACCATCTTGTCGCGGATGACAGGGAAGGCGCAGACTTCGGTGCAGACATCAAAGAAAAGGGGGCGGTGAAGGCGTCCCGTATTGCAGATGGCGCCATACCCGATATTCTTTGTCGCCACGGTGATCCCGTTTCCGGTGTTTTTAAAAACGGGCATATTGATGATCTTGGTCAGCTTCTTGGTCAGCAGATTCCCGAAATACGATTCCTTGCCGTTGAAAACATGCTGGTTTAGATAGGCGTTGTCCTGAGGGGCTTCGATATCGGCCCAGTAATAGACATTCATATCGAAGTCTTTAGCACTGAGATGCTTTCCATCAGCCCCGAGCCAGCCGCTGTCATCGTCTTTTTCGCCCATCGCCGCGGCGTCATCCATGATGTGAAGCCCCGCGAGGCCGACGCCGGGGAAACGCTCGGGTGTGTATCCCGCCTCACCCAGCATCGATTCAAAGCGATCCCAGATGATGATGTTTTTCTTCGGGACGCCGTTGTCAGAGAGCCACTGGATGACCGCATCGACAAGATCGAGCTGGGTGCTGTTGAGTTTCCCGCCGGTCGGATTGATCTTCAGACCGATGATATCGTCTTTGGTGAAGAGCAAATTGAAACTTCCGGCCGGATCCTTTGCGGTGAGCGTTGTGAGCCCCTTCTCAAACATGGCATGGATGACATCCGCCGCCGGTTTGCTGTCGGGCATCGCCTGCGGATCGTGAATCTCCACAACGCGGCCGGGGAAGGGACCCGGCATTGATGTCGCCGTGCGCGGAATGGCCATCGCGTCATCGATATTTGTTTTCGGCTTGGGGGGCGGTTGCTGCTCCGATTTGTCCTCCGCCCACAGATCGGGGGTGCCCAGTACGAGCCCGGCGCCGACAACCCCTCCGGCCCGCAAGAAATTCCGGCGGTTTACATGAAACCGGCTCTCCATTGAACGATACTGAGATCTTTCCATGCTCATCCCCCTTCGGTTTTGTCCGGCGCTCCCTTTGTGGCTCTACGGAAACTCCCTGTTGGCTTCGATGCCCGGCTGGAATTCCCAAGCCCTGATTTTCAGGTCTTATCGCCCTCTGGTCAAGCAGGTCCGGGACACGACCGAGACCTATCAGGCTGGCGTACCCCCTTCCTTATAGGTATGATGAACGCCGGATCAGGAAATGGGGAGACCGGTATGAAGCGACGCGCCGTAGAAAAACTGAGGCGATACGGCATCCTTGTCTTGGGATGCCTCATGGGGCTTGGTCTCACTTCCACACCCACCCGGCCCGAGGGTACCGTCATTCAGTTGACCTCCGACCCGGCCGATGAGCGGGATCCGGCCTGGTCGCCCGATGGAAGCCGCATTGCCTTTTCCCGGGACAGCGCATCGGTCTACAACAGCGGGCTATGGATTATCTCTCCCACCGGCGGAGCCGCCACAAAGATCGTACCCGCCACCGGAATCGCCCGTTCTCCGAGCTGGTCCTCGGGCGGCGATCAGATTGCCTTTTCGCGGAATAACACCATCCGGCGGGTCGCCGCAACAGGCGGCGCGACTGTTCAGCTCACCACATCCCCTTCATCCAGCCAGGCCGATACCTGGCCCGCCTGGTCGCCGATCCTCAACGAGATCATTTATACAACAGGCGACGGCGCCTGGTTGAACTATCAAATGTATAAAGTGCTCGGCAGCGGCGGCGATGAAATGCAAATTTCCGTCGGTGTTGACGCGGCAGGTGAGCCGTCCTGGGACCCGGATGGATCGCGTATCGCCTTCCGGGGCCGGGCGATGGTCTCCGGTGAGTGGGCCACAAATATCTATATCACCGCCTTTTCCGGAGGCAGCGCCCGAAGACTCACCAACGGACGTGAAATGGATCGCTGTCCGGCCTGGTCGCCGAACGGCGACAAGATCGCCTTTTCTTCTTTTAGGAGCGGGAATTGGGACATCTGGATTATCCCCGTCGTTGGAGGAGCCCCAACGCAACTCACGACCCATGGGGCGGATGATCTCTGCCCGACCTGGTCCCCTGACGGCACCCAGATCGCGTTTCAATCGGATCGCGGCGGCAACTATGACATTTGGCTGACGGACGCCATTGTCCCGGTTCAGCAGCGAACGTGGGGACGCATCAAGAAAGCGCATGGCGAGTAGTTACCGCTGTTTTGCTTTTTATTAACGACCTATTTTCCCAGGATCCCCCGCAATCTCTGCAATCTGGAATGTGCAAGTTCAACCCTCGAGGCATGCGGCGGCATAATTGAAAGAAGACGTTCCCAATAGAGAATTGATTCTTCGTTCTTACCCAGCTGTTCCTGACAAGTGGCCACAGAATAGAGCAGCGAGGGGCTCTCCGGTGCCAAATCAAGCGCAAGCTTCCAAATATCATTGGCACGGTTAATATTTTGGTTGCCGCCTTGCTGATAAATATTTCTAGCGATCATGGCATATGTCCTGGAAAGGTAATGGCTGGTTTCCCCAAGCCATGGCGCCAATTCAAGGGCGGCGCCCAGTTTCTGGGAGCTTTCCTCGAGCATTCCAAGGTTTTGTGCTACCAAGCCTTCCAGCGTCAATCGCCAAGCTTGTGTTTGTTTTTCAAATAGAACAGATACGGAATCCTGTCCCTCTTCCGGCCATTTCCCGATATAATCCGCGGTGCTGCAGCGATAGTCCGGCAATGCCTGCAGAATTGTGTTCAGAGATGTCGGTGGCCTGTGGCGAGGCGTGTTCTGGTGAACATGCCGGGGGCCGTCATATTCAATAAAGGGGAACCAGTCCGACATCACGCGGCCCTTCTCCACAAATGACGCAACCTCTTTGGGGCCCATCAGGAGATGATTCAAGAGATCAAGTGGATTCTCCACATTGACCTTTTTTAGATCCTTTGTGATAGGGGCCGGGCTCATTCGCGCTTCAAGCTCAGGAATATCGATGCTAAAGGTTTCGCTGTGTCCCAGAAGCACAAAGTCGCCGCCGAAAAGCCAGATGCTTGTTTCAGGAAAGACATCATGGAATGTTTTTGTGAGATCGACGATATCGTCCATGGATGGACCATAAAGAGGAATCCATTGCACGACCATACCGCCAGGATTCAAAATTTTCTGACACGCCTTGTAATATTCTTTTGTATACAGATTCGCCACGCCGCTTTTCCACGGATGAAGGGGCTCGGCGCCGATGACATCATATTTATTGTTTGTAACTTGAACATAATTTCTGCCATCATCGACCACGAATCGAACCGTTGGATTCTCGTGAATGCTATAGTTGTCTTCGCTGAACAAACTGACATATTCCAAAACCAAAGGAGAAATCTCAACAATATCCAATACTGCGGGGTCGTATAAGCTGGTGCTGCCCGCTGTGATCCCAGTGCCGAGTGCTATAACCAGAACCTCTTCATTGTTTCTGGCGAGCAACATCGGCAAATGCCCGAGAAGGTTATGCCCGGTTGCCCCGCCGGTGGACCGGGCGACAACGTCACCATTGATCCAAAGCAAGCGTTTACCATAGGTGTTTTCGCTGACGGCAACATGGGCCTCGAGATCGTCGCCTTCAGCGCTGATCATCCCTGATTCGGAGATTCGCTCAACGACGGTCCGACGCATCATGGCGGACAACGATGATTGTGTCATAACAAGAACAACAAGTGGAACGGCAGCGGCCACAGCCCACCAGCGGATTCTTGGAAGTCCGGCAAAGAGGACCGCGCATCCACCCAGAATAATATTCCCCGCAGCTAGAATTACAAATGTCGGCGCAGGTCCGATGGTCGGCAACAACAAGAGGCCGGTAATCGCTGATCCCAAAATCGCACCTACGGTATTAATGCTATAAACCTTGCCCACCGATTGGCCAATGCGACTAAGAGACCGGATGACAACCTGTACAGCCAAAGGAAAGGTTGCTCCCATGAGTAGGGTCGGCAAGAGCATCACGAGAAAACAGAGACAGAATTTTCCGAGATTATAATTTGTCCAGGTCAATGCCCTGAAGCTCTGGCCCTCCATAATTTGGGAGGCTTTCCATAAAGCGGGAATTGTCAGAAAAATTGAGGCGCCGATGATGATTTCGGCCAATGCCAGGAGAAGAAGGGGGTTTTTGATGCGAGGGGCAAAAGCGCCGAGAATAAGACTCCCAAAGGCGATTCCGAAGAGAAATGTCGCCAGCATAGTGGTAAATGTAAAATTTGTACTTCCCATGTAGAGCACGAGAACACGGGTCCAAACCACTTCATATCCCATCGCAAAGAGACCGGAGAAGAACATGATAATGAAGGCCATACGGATCTGGGGGATAGCATAGGCAGGTTTGCTTTGTTTTGTAGAATGTGGAGTTTCTTTGATCTCAACGTGTGTCACTTTGGCTGCGGCCGGTTTAGAATCTTTATGAGGTTTCTCCCGTTGTCCCATCAATAGGGCGGTCGAGCCGACAAGGATATTAAGTGCAACAGCGATGAGAAGTGTGATTTTGAGACCGAATAATGGGATAAGGAAAAAGCCGGTGAGAACAGTGCCGAGCATCGCTCCCGTAGTATTTAGAGAATAGAGATAGGCTACCTCTCGACTCGCCAGTCTCATTGATCGAATAAGGAATCGTGACAACAAGGGAAGCGTCGCTCCCATACAGACAGTTGGGATAAGAAGGAGAAGTACGGCAAACACAAATTTAAATGCAGTGAGCGGAGTGAAGCCCAATCCCCAATTTTGAGAAATGGCGACTATGGCTACTTCAATAAAATGCCGCAGGGGGCCAAAGAGCAGGGCATAGAAACCGATGGCGAACTCGAGGATTCCATAGAGGCGGAGAATCCGGATATCGCGATCCGCAAGCCGGCCGAAGATATAGCTGCCCAAACCAAGGCCACCCATAAATGCCGTTAGGACGGCGCTCACGGCAAAGACGGTACTCCCAAAAATCAAGGTGAGGAGGCGAGTCCATGCGACCTGATAGATCAAACCGGCGGCGCCGGAGAACAGGAAGAGGATGAGGATGGGAAGGCGTGTGCTAACTGACTGTTTGGTCACCATTTACTCACCTCGCGGTTCCGTGCTGAAACACTTAATTCCCGAGCGCCAAGAACATCGCGCCATCCCGCCTCAAAAAGAACCGCAAGATGGTTTGATTCGGAGTCGGCTGCCAGGAATTGTTGCTCTGTCCGTATATTGAATCTTCTCGGTTCGGATCAGAAAGAACTATACCAAACTCCATGCGGAGGGGGTGATGAAATAATCTAAAGGGGTGTTACGCTTTGGATTAGTGTTTTCATGTCCGCTGGATGGGGCCAAGACCATTCCTGAAAGTCGGGTCCGGAAATATTCTGCTCACGAATAGACCCTATGGAGCAATCTACGGTTGGTCCACAAGCTGGCCCGGGTGACCTCTTCGCCGATTCCGATTCTGCCGGACAGCGGATCAAGACAATACAATGAGATGCACGCCAGCTACTGAAGTTGTATCGGCGGGACCCGCCGACTGTTGTGCAATCCCCCATGGCTCAGGAGGAGGCTGGGCGATATCTTACATTCAATTCCGGCTGAGTTGCGTGTGGGCTTAAAGACGCTAATTGGTGTCAGAAGGCGAATTCTTGATTAGGATGATTCTGCTGCAACAAAATAGTTAATGAGGCAGGTTACCTCTGAGCGCAATATCGATTCTCCGGGCAGCTTCTTCCTGCATCCCCGGCATGACATGGCTGTAAACATCCAAAGTTATTCCAATAGTAGAATGCCCCAACCGTTCACTAACGATTTTCGGATGGACTGGACTTCCCCCGGTTCTCTAGACACTTCTTAGGTTATAATTGTAACCTAGAAGGAGGTGTCGATGAGCCGTCTGATAAGCGACACTGAAGATATATACTTCCTAGAGGGGCATTGTCTCATTCTAGCGCAGCTCCCTCGACAGTGCCAGAGGCGTGACAAGGGCCGCTCGGCGGGTTAATGAGCCGTTATAAGGATCAAACAAATTCCTTGTTACTCCAGATGAAGTACCCAGATATCGTATCTCCAAGAGGGGCCTGACTGAACAGCGCCAGTATAACTAATTGCCTTGCCATCGGGAGACCATCGCGGTGCAACTTCGGCATTTTCGTCAAATGTCAATCGTGTCGGATTTTCTCCGGTCGCGGACATGACCCAAATGTCGTAGCTACCAGATCGAGTGGAAGAAAAGGCAATTTGGTCGCCATCAGGTGACCAGGCTGGATGGGTATCATCTGCGAGATTAATTGTAAGTTGGGTCGGATTTTCTCCAGTCGCGGAAATAACCCAGATATCCGAGTTCCCGCTTTGCTCGGAGGTAAAGGAGATTTGATCTCCCAATGGAGACCAATCCACCCAAACGGGAAGCCAGTCATCAGAAAGAAGTACTTCTGGAGTCCCACCCGAGAGTGAAACAAGATATACTTTCCGCTGTTCCCACTGATTTTGATCTGGATCATAAGCCGCATAAACAATCTGATTTCCATCCGGGGACCAGGAATAATCAATAATTTTGTATCCATCATGATGCATTAAATAGAAAGATGTCGAACCTGGAGTCGGATCCACCACCCTGAGCTCGTTCACTCCAAATCCCTGGGTGATGAAGGAGAGCTGATTTCCACCCGGAATCCAGGCTGGTCTTAAAGCTCCTCTCGATTCGTCAGATAGTCTTGTTGGTTCACCTCCGTATGCGGGCATTCGGTAGAGTTCTTGACTATATTGATCCGTATAGTCTGCTCGGAATACAAGGTAGTTGCCATTTGGGGACCAGCATCCCTCTCTTGCACCCACTCGCCGCATTGAATGCGTTAGCTGAGCCAAGGCAACTGTCGTCGCCCCAGCAACATTCGATATTGTTGACCAGTTTGAAAGATCGTCGGCCGTCTTAAGCGCAAAGAAGTAGGGTGTTTCGAGTTCCAGATCGTGGATCGTGAAAGATTCCTGTCTTCCAGCTGCTACCGGTGAGGATACGTCTTGAACCTGAGTCGTCTCATCCCA